>JADGBM010000001.1:94094-106673 GCA_015231515.1 Desulfobulbaceae bacterium | reverse complement strand
CCAAGGAGGAAGTGGAGTATGCAGAGGCCATTAAGGACGATGTGAAATGGCTGGGCTTTGACTGGGGTGATAAGCTCTTCTATGCCTCGGACTATTTTGAGCAGCTGCACGACTATGCTGTTCAGCTCATCAAAAAGGGCAAGGCCTATGTCTGTAGTCTTCCTGCTGAGCAGATTCGCGAGTACAGGGGGACTTTGACTGAGCCTGGCAAGAATAGTCCGTATCGAGATCGTACGGTTGAGGAAAATATTGATCTTTTTGCCCGCATGCGTGCCGGGGAGTTTGCTGATGGTGCCCATATTCTCCGGGCCAAGATTGATATGAGTTCTGGAAATATTAATATGCGTGATCCGGCTATTTTTCGTATTCGAAAAGTTGATCACCACAGAACGGCTGATACCTGGTGCATTTACCCAATGTATGATTTTGCCCATTGTCTCTCTGATGCTATCGAGAAAATTACACATTCGCTCTGTACATTAGAGTTTGAAGACCATCGACCCTTGTATGACTGGATTCTTGATGAGCTTGAGACCCCCTGCCATCCACAGCAGATTGAGTTTTCTCGGCTGAATCTTACCTATACGGTTATGAGTAAACGAAAATTGCTGCAACTTGTGGCCGAGAAATATGTCGAGGGCTGGAATGACCCGCGTATGCTGACCATTTCCGGGCTTCGCAGAAGGGGTTATACCCCGGCCTCTATCCGAAATTTTTGTGGGATTATTGGTATCAGCAAAAAAGACAGCCGAATTGATATGGGGGTTTTGGAAAACTGTATTCGTGAAGACTTAAATGATCACGCTCCTCGGGTTATGGGAGTTTTGGATCCAATCAAGGTTGTCATTGATAATTATCCCGATGATCTTGTTGAAGAGATGGAGTGCATGAATCATCCGCAGCAACCTGAAATGGGGACTCGGAAAGTAGCTTTCTGTAAAGAGATCTATATCGAACGAGATGATTTTATGGAAGATGCGCCCCGAAAATTCTTCCGAATGACTCCCGGCAGGGAAGTGCGATTACGTTTTGCCTATCTGGTGACCTGCACCAGCGTGGTGAAGGATGAATCTACAGGGGAAGTTATTGAGCTTCGTTGTACTTATGATCCAGAAAGCAAGGGCGGCACTGCGCCGGACGGGCGAAAGGTCAAAGCGACAATCCATTGGGTTTCAGCCAGACATGGCGTTCAAGCAAAAGTACGGCTCTATGATAGACTTTTTTCCATGGAAGATCCGGAAGCCAACAAGGAGATTGATTTTAAGGCGAACTTAAATCCTGCCTCTTTGCAGGAACTTGACAGATGTTTTCTGGAGCCAACTCTTGCTGATGTGGCGCCGGGGACCCATGTTCAGTTTGAACGCCAAGGCTATTTTTTCTCGGATCCGATTGATTCTGTGCCGGGCGCACCTGTCTTTAATCGAACGGTTGGACTTCGTGATACCTGGGAAAAAGTGAAAGGCAGGTAGGGTAGATTGCTTATAAGACCACTGCTTTTATTTTGGATTTGTATATCTAAATAGCTTTAAACACTTTTTTTTGAGGCAAACTTGTTTTGCAGGCAATTATTCGCTGTTCCCCTTTTGAAGGAGTTGGAAAGATATGAATCTAACGATCCCTGAAGTTACTGAAAAAATACTGTCATCGCTAACCGAGGACGACCTTAATAAAAAGTATCTTGTCGATCGGCTGGATGAGCTTTCAACCCCAGTGGGAAATCTTTCATTTTATACTGGTTTACTGGAGCTTTTTATTCATATGTCAGTGGATGAAGAGACTGCCAAACAGCATTGGCGGGGGATTTTTGATAATTATGAGAATATGAATGAACAGCTTGATCGTGATATTGGAATACGGGTTGCGATCATGGATTATTTCGTCAATCTCAACAAAACCCTTAAGCAACCAATTGTGGTTGAAATGCATGTTTTTAAAGAGACTGAAAAACTAGCTATGCTTGATGGGCTGACAGGGCTTTTTAACCGACGGTACTTTGATGTAAATCTCTTGAAGGAGTTACGGCGGGCATCACGTTATGATAAGGATATGAGTATATTGATGCTCGATATTGACAATTTTAAACAGCTCAACGATAAGAAGGGGCACCTTTTTGGAGATATGGTTCTCAAAAAGCTGTCTGCCCTTTTGGTTGAAACGAGCCGTGGTGAGGATATTATCTGCAGATACGGAGGCGAAGAGTTTATTGTCATCTTGCCTGAAACAAACGCCAAAGGCGCCTATATGTTTTCTGAACGGGTGCGGAATACTATGAAGAGTTCTGACTTTTTTGAAGAGTATGGGATCACCTTCAGTGCTGGCGTGATTCCATATCCTTATGGTGGGAAGACTCCTGACGAGCTTCTGGAAAGGGTTGATAAAGCTCTCTATGAAGCAAAGTTTTCTGGGAAAAACTGTACGGTTATTGCTTCTGTGGAAAAAAGGAGGCGAGAGCGCTTTGCCAAAACATGGAAAGTGTCCTATCAGAAACTTTCACGCCGTAAAGAAGTTCGGGAGATTGTAGAAACTTTTACGCAAGATGTTTCGTTAGGTGGGTTATGTATTGAAACTACAGAGAAATTCCCAGTGGAAACCAAGTTGCTGCTTGATATTGAACTGCCAACAGGTCTGCCAACAGTTCTGTCAACTGTGGCAGGCGAAGTTGTTTGGGTCCAAAAGGTTAAAGAAACGTTTAGATACGGAATTCAATTTGTCGATCTGCGTGCTGAACTATTGCACAAGATGATGCTAGTGCTCCCCTCTGATAATTTTGATCCTACTGAATTATTGCCAATTTAGTACTATGGCTCCGAACAGAACTATATATTTTCAGAAATGAAAGTGCGATACTCCTCCTGCTTTTTGAATCCTTTAATTTCCCCAATCTGTACTTTTTCTTTTAGGAATTGGACTGTGGGAGTTATCAGGATTCCCGCGTTTTCAGCAAGCCCTGGTTCATACTGAAAGTCAATCAATCTGCTCCTTGAAGATACCCGTATTGGGGGGCCGACATTAACTGGCCACCGGGAACACCACCAGCCTCAAAGCCGACAAAGACAAAGCATATGGTCAACCACCTTATCTTTTGCCGGTTAAAAACTCTTCACATAAATCGACATCATATTTACTGCCAATGATCAGCGGTACTCGCTGATGTAACGATTCCGGCTGGATATCACTGATGTTGCGGCCATCGCCGGTAATAGCCCGGCCTCCAGCCTGTTCAACCAGAAAGGCAAATGGAGCAGCCTCGTAAAGCAAGCGTAGTTTGCCGCTGGGCTTGCCGGGGGCTTTATTGTCTTTTGGGTAGAGGAAAATGCCGCCGGTGATTATATTCCTGTGAAAATCTGACACCAATGTACCGATATATCGGCTGCTTAATGGCCTGTTGTCTTTCTTGTTAACACTCTTGATATAGTCAATATAGCGGCGCATATTGTCATCCCAGTAATGATAATTCCCTTCATTGACGCTGAAATATTTGGCACGTTCCGGGGTTTTAATATCAGGGTGTGAAAGAAAAAATTCACCGACACTTGGGTCTAAAGTAAAACCGTGAACGCCTTCGCCTCCGCCGACGGTGTAAACCAGCATGGTGCTTGAGCCATAAATGATATATCCAGCCGCCACCTGCTGAGAACCTTTCTGGAGAAGATCTTCGGCGGTTCCCTGTCCACTTGCCAGAGAAGTACGGCGACGGTGGATAGAGAAAATCGTACCGATACTGACATTGACATCAATATTTGAAGAGCCGTCGAGCGGATCAAAGGCCAGTGTGTATTTCCCTTCATAGCCTTCTGTTACCGGAATAATGTCTTCCTCCTCTTCAGAGGTCATTGTGCAGAGGTAACCGCAGCGGGCCATTCGTCTGATTATGGCGGCATTCGCAAAGTCATCCATTCTCTGAACGGTTTCACCTTGAATGTTTTTCTTGCCGGAGGTGCCAAGTGTGTCAGAAAGTCCTGCCTTATTTACCTGGGCGGAAATTCTTTTTGCCGAAACAACGAGTTCTGTGAGCAGGCCCGAAAGCTCTCCGGTTGCATCAGGGTGAAGGCGCTGGCTGTCTAGTATGTGACGACTGACGGTGATTCCGAGTGTTTTTTCCATTGCTGCTATCTCCTTCTATCAAGATCTATATAATATTTTTGTGAAAAACAACTTTACCACAGGGAACACCGAGTTCACAGAGGTAACTGTTTAAAATGTTAATTGGTGACATAGCCCCACTTCGATAACTGTTGATAGGCATGTTGGGCATTGTCCCCCTGACGAACAGATTGTAAATAGGTGATGTACTGTTGGGCTGCCTGTTGCGTTTTCTGCAACCCTTCAAATGATAAACCAAGATAGAAATTGGTGTTGGGGTTGCCCGGTAGCAGTTGCAGGTTTTGTTGGAAGTTGCTGAGGGCTGCTTGATACCGTTTCATTCTGATGTTGGCAAGACCTGCGAAGAAATAACCCTGGGCCTCTTGTGGGTATGATTTGATTGCCCGTTGCCCAAAGGACAAGGCCTGGGCATCATTATTGTTGATCAGCTGCAATTTCGTCATGAGGCATAACGCAGTATAATCGTTGGGGGAAGAGGCGAGGGCCGTTTTTAGCAGTGTTTCGGCCTCGCTGATATTCTTTTTTGCTAAGGCCTTTTCGGCATCCTGCGTGGCAATGATCGCTACTTTTTTGGCCCGTAAACTGGCAGTGTTGTCCATATATCGTTCGCCAAAAAAGGGGAGATCCTGGGCGTGAGCGTAACGATTCTGCAGATTACTTTGGGCATCGCCGTAGCGTTCAGAACTCATCGGGTGGGTCGCAAACATCATTTCGAGGGCAGAAGGTTGATGCTGGGACATCCTGGTGAGCATTCCCATCAGTTCCAGGACTCCTGCCGGGTTATATCCAGCCCGAACCATATATTCCATACTGAGACTGTCTGCCTCACGTTCATTTTCCCGACTGTACGAGGCCAGCAGCGCCCCGGCACCAAGAGTGCTGACCTGGGAGGCGAGCTGGCCATAGGCCTGGCTCTGTGCTCCAGCCAGGGCTGTCAGGCCGCTGGACAGCGCCTGAACAAGTGTACTCTTCGACATCTGTTGTGCAGTATGGCGTGCGTTGATATGGCCAAGTTCATGCCCTAAAAGGGCGGCTAATTCGGCCTCATTGGTCATAGCAAGTAAAATTCCCCTGGTAACGCCAATTGTTCCTCCTGGAAAGGCATAGGCATTCACGTACACAGCATTGACGCAGTTGAATGAGTATGGCAGTTGCGGCCGATGTGTGAAGGAGGCAATGCGCCTGCCTGTTCTGTCAAGATAGGCGTTGAGGGCAGGATCCTGAACCAGCCCATAGTCAGAAGAAAACTGGTGGGGGTTGTTCTGGTGGTCGATGGCAATCTCCTGATTTTCAGAAAGAAGCATTAGCTGAGACTCTCCGGTGACTGGATTAACTGCACATCCTGCAACCATACTGGCGGCAGACAAGGCAGATGCTTTTAGAAAGTATCGACGGGTTGTTTTTTTCATAATAAAAAAACGCAGATTGAGGGGTAGGAGTTCGAACCGTTAAAATTTATCGGAAAGGACAACTTCATCTAACGGCAGTTGACCTCCCTTTGGCCAGGCATTTCATGATTTGGGTCATAATGTTTTATTGCCCGCCTTGATATGATTGCCGATATGGTCTCCATAAGCCTCTCCTGTGTATGAGGTGAAAAATAGCTGCTGTGAGGTGGTTGATGACTTAATTCATAGTATCATAATAGCAAATCTTAACATCAATTTATTTGATGTAAATAGTCTTTGAGTGGAAGCTGAATTTTTCCTGGGTGGGGGCGGTACGATACTGTTCGGGCGTGGATTTAGAATAGTAATTAAATCGGGGCTTTGTGCGGTGTATACCGTGACGAGTCTGTATGGTCACTGCGAAGGCCATTATCAAAACAAACTGGCAGGGGCAGGCGATGTCGTACGGCAAGCCAGAGTAGCAGTTGTGGGAACTATGCTACTCTTCTTCATGGCTATTGAGGTCAACTCCTTCTTCAGTAGAGTTGTTTTTAGCTAATTTGCGCAGTCTTTTCTCTTCTTTCTTCTTTTTCTTTGCTATTTCCTTCTGACGCTTTTCAAATGAATAGTTAGTTTTAGCCAAGTTAGCTCCTTGATTAGTTGTATTGTTAAATATGTTCTCTGGTTTTGGTAAACTCAATCTCCGGCCACTGTTCCATGACATAGTTTAGGTGCCACTGGCTTTGGGCGAGATAGGTGAGAAAGCCTTCGGCATCTTCGTAAAGACTCATCTGATTTCTGCTGGAAAACTCAGCTAGTTTTTTTCGATCAGTGCAATCAATCCATCTGGCATCAGCGAGTTCCACCGATTCATAAACAGCATCGACATTATACTCAGCTTTCAATCTAGCCATGGTAACTTCAAACTGAAGTTCGCCAACAGCCCCTAAAATATAATTGCTGCCAAGCTGGGGCTTGAAAACCTGAACAGCACCTTCTTCGGCAAGCTGTACAAGCCCTTTTTGAAGCTGTTTTAATTTAAGGGGGTTTTTAAGAACCACTCGTCTGAAGAGTTCAGGGGCAAAGTTCGGAATACCAGTAAACTTGAGAACTTCTTTTGAGGTAAATGTATCACCAATTTTAATCGTCCCATGATTATGTATTCCGATAATATCACCGGGATAGGCCTCTTCGATATTTGTCCGGCCCTGGGCAAGAAAGATGGTGGCGTTGGCTATGGTAACTTCTTTGCCAATGCGGTGGTGAATAACCTTCATGCCGCGTTGAAATTTTCCGGAACATATGCGCAAAAAAGCGAGACGATCCCGATGCGCCGGGTTCATATTTGCCTGAATCTTGAAGACAAAGCCTGAGAAGGACTCTTCGTAGGGTGAAACATCCCGGGTCGAGGTTTTACTGGGTCGAGGTGCCGGTGCATTCTCAACAAAGGCGTTGAGCAGTTCTTTAACGCCGAAATTGTTGACCGCACTGCCAAAAAAAACAGGGGTCTGGTTGGCTTTTAAATAATGGTCGTAATCAAAGGGGTTGGCAGCGCCTTCAAGAAGATCAATGTCACTGCGCAGCTCGTCTGCTTGATGGCCGAGGAGTTCGTCAAGGCGAGGATCTTGAAGGTCGGCAATGGTAATACCTTTTTGTGAGGCAGTTTCCTGGCTGGGTGTAAAAAGGTGCAGCTCTTTTTTGTAAAGGTTGTAGACCCCTTTAAAGGTTTTGCCCATGCCGATGGGCCATGATAATGGCGCGCATTCGACCTGGAGTTTATCTTCAATGTCTCCCAGAATCTCCAAGGGCGACATTCCATCTCTGTCCAATTTATTGATGAAGGTGATGATAGGTGTATTGCGCATGCGGCAAACTTCCATCAATCTTTCGGTTTGCGCCTCGACGCCCTTGGCGCTGTCAATGACCATCAGGGCACTATCAACTGCAGTGAGAACGCGATAGGTGTCTTCGGAGAAATCTTGGTGGCCGGGAGTGTCGAGAAGATTAATCTCATAACCGTTGTATTGAAATTTCATTACTGAAGTCGTAACCGAAATTCCTCGTTCCTGTTCAACGGCCATCCAGTCAGAGGTTGCTTTACGTGCGGCTTTTCTTGATTTTACTGCCCCGGCCATCTGGATAGCGCCGCCATAAAGTAATAGCTTTTCGGTTAACGTTGTTTTACCGGCGTCAGGATGGCTGATGATGCCAAAAGTCCTGCACAGGTCAACATGTTCTTTAATATGGCTCATTTGTAATGACTGATTTAAATTGGTAACAAAACAAAAATTGTCCGGCAGCAGTGTAACAGCAGCGAGGCGGCGGTGTGAACTTTTTGGTTGGGAAGGATGACAGCCGGAAATTAATGCAAAGAAATCGGCTGCAAAATACACGGTTACTTGGACTTATTCAAGGGCCAAGCAATATATTTTACATTAAATCAAGTTCGGTTTCATTGCTCGTGTCTTTGTTAGCGGTAAATATTTTTTGGAATAAGGTCACTATGACCCAAAGAATAATGCCCCAGAACAGGATCGGGAAGAGCCAACCGCCAAACCAATGTCCTGAGCCGAACATAGGGCCGAAATCACAAAAACCATTATTCCACATTGCAGACTCCTCAATTCAAGTTTCATTTCACAAAACAGTTCCGCCCTGTCGATGAAGCTGACAGAGCAGAACCGGGGGAGGGGCAGATTGAAAAAAATATTCTAAATGAAGTTGTCTCTCTCTCTCTATCTCTGTTTTGCCTAATTCATAGTACAAGAGCTGTGCCAAGGAGTTGTCTGTGCGTAAGTTGCTGTAGGCATGAGCTTATTTGTTTTTTTGCGGTGATGTGCCGGTTGGATGACTGCTGTTAAGTGGATAACGATTACCCAGAGATGAAGAATATTGTTCAAACCTGGCTTTCACAGCATGAAAGTTTAAGGATTTCCATTTTCGCCTGACAAGAAAACTCCCCTAAATCCGCCTGTTTATCGTCGGGATTACTCCGCAAGTCCGAGAGCCCTGCGCTTTTGTTTAATTCGTTGGTCAATAAGTTCGGCAGCCTTGAAGGGGTCCGGTTCAATGCCGAAGCAGGCACCAAGTAGATTGTCGAGACCCTCAACTGCCAGGTTGGTGACCAGTTCAGAACCGGTGATATTCGGAGGGTGGCCAAGGTGGGTGTAGATGCCTGAGGCAACGCAGTAAGTACCGATGGCAGCGGCTTTTTCTGAATACCATTCAGGGGAGGAACCGGCCAGCGGCAGGTCGGAAATATCAGTTCCAAGCTCATTGGCCAAAAGGGCGGCAAGCTGCAAAATGCGGGCATTGTCAACGCAACTGCCCATATGAAGAACCGGTGGAATGCCAAGGGCGCCGCAGATCTCCTTGAGGCCAGGCCCAGCCATCTCTATGCCCTCTGGTACCAGGAGTCCTGCCTTGCCGGTTGCGGTGGTAACGCAGCCGGTGACCAGAACCAGGATATCTTTTTTGATGAGCTCTTTCGTCAGATTTACATTGCAGTAATCCTGTTTGTACTTAGGGTTATTGCAGCCGACAATGGCCACTGCACCCCTGACTTTACCAGCCTTGATTGCCTCGATTAACGGTGTCAAAGTGCCGCCTAGCGCGGCAAGCAGGGTTTCATTGGAAAAGCCGGTGATCAGTTCCACCGGGCCTTGGGGGATTTCAACCCGATTTTTGTTGCGCAGAGGAAAACGCTCAATGGCCATGCGAACGACCTTACGGGCCTGTTCCTTGCCATTATGCATCTCAAATTTAACATGCTCGGCACCGGTGAATTTAGCCTTGTCAGCAGTGGTAACCATTTTGGTGTGATAGCAGTCTCCCACAGTAACCATACTGGGCATAATGCACTGGTAATCCACAACGATCAGCTCTACCGCGCCGGTTATTATAGCGAGTTCGGTCATCAGGTGGTTGCCGGCCATGGGAATACCTTGGCGCATCATCAGTTCGTTTCCTGTGCAGCAAAGTCCGGCCAAGTTAACGCCTGTAGCACCTTTTTCCTTGGCAAGGGCGATAAACTCAGGGTCGTTGACCGCCTCGACAATTTTCTCGGAAACTATCGGGTTATGGCCATGCACCAGAATATTGACCTGATCTTCTTTGATGACACCAAGGTTCGCCATTGATTTTCTGGGGCTTGGGGTGCCGAACAGTATATCGGAAATCTCGGTGGCGATCATTGACCCGGCCCAGCCATCAGCCAGGCAGGTTCGGGCACTGTGGAGCATAGTATTGGCAGCGTCATTGTCACATCCCATATGGGTGCGGTGCATCATTTCAGCAATTTCACGGTCAACGCCCCGAGGAGTGATGCCGAGGTTCCTCCAAATCTGTTTACGTTTTTCAGGAACTCGGCATAAAAAAGAGAGTTCTTCTCTGAGGCTGCCGTAATTAGAGTAAAACTCATCGCATAAATCCTTAGCAACCTCAAGCAAAGGACGATTTTCGGTAGCAATTCCCAATTCATTGGCAATCCGCAGCAGTTTAGCCTCATCTTTGATAGTGTAATCGTTTGTCAAGCCGTGGGCCACAGCATGAAGAGCCTCAATGCAGTCGCGGCCATGGTCGGAATGGCCTGCTGAGCCCCCGGCCACGAAGCGGCCGAAATTTCGAGCAACAATTACATCGGCATTAGCACCGCAAACACCCAGCGGGGCCTTCTTGCTTAGGCGGCATGGGCCCATAGTACAGTTTCGGCAGGAGAGGCCGCTTTCACAGAAAGTACAGTGCGGAGATTGCTGTTCAAGGCGATCCCAGGCGGTTTCAACGCCATCTCTTTCGGCCTTGTGCAACATCTGTTTGGCATCACTCCAGATCGATTTTTCTTCAATTGATTGTTTTTCTTTTGCCATGTGCTTCTCCTCCGGTATGAGTTAGTGATTTTCTGCCTGATGTACGATTTATCAATAACCGTCAAGACCATTATGGCCGTCCGGCGTATCTTTTATGGACATATTTAATCGCATAAGAAAGTGCCAAAAATGTCAGTAACACAACGAGCCATATCCACCAGGGTAAGGCACTGAAATTGTTCCCCATGGTCACCATAACAATCGTCATTGGCAGAATACCAATCCCTGTGGTCCAGGTAAAAGTCCACCAGGATATTTTTGTCAATCCTGCGCCATAATTAATCAGATTAAAGGAGATGAGAGGAATAAGTCGACCAATCAGCAGAGATACTGCGCCCTGATTGGAAACCAAGGTGTCAAGTTTTTCGAGTTGGGATGGCTTTATTCTTTTGGCCACAAATGGGCGGCCATATAATCTGGTCAGACCAAAACTTGCGTATGCTGCAAGCATGGACCCAATCCAGGTGATAATCACACCCCATAGCGGGCCGAAAATCATGCCGTTGGCAATGGTTAGTAGCTCTGATGGGAAAGGGACAAAAGAATGCATGATCATGAGCCCGATTGAGCCCACTGGTCCCCAGCCGCCCAGGGAACGAATGAAAGTGACAATCGTTGATTTGTTGATTTTAAGTGACGGCAGGACTACTTCAAGCAAGGGGCAGATGTCTATAAGGGAAGTACAAAGTATGATGCCGCCTATTATTAGGGTCAGAACAACATAAATTGGCCAGTAATTTTTTTTGGTATTGACATCCGGCATGATATGCCACCCCGGGCAGGCAGATGCAGAAGGCTTAAGCGTTTTCGTCTAAAGGAGCATTTGAAAATTAAGCTCAAGCAGAAAGATGCCTACCTTGGCCCAAAAATAAGATTGGATTATTGCTAATCATAAAAATGTGATTCCATGAAGGGTATCACAAAAAAGGCTGAAGGTGAATAAAAGAAGTGGGCCGGCTTAAATCAGTGAACTGATTAACGGGGGAAAAGCAAAGGCTATATGTGCGCTGATTTTGTGGTGCCCTCGGCGCGAATCGAACGCGCGACTCCAGGATTAGGAATCCTGTGCTCTATCCCCTGAGCTACGAGGGCAAATATAATTAAATCAAATAGTTACTGTGCTTCTGGTGCGTCTCATTTTGGGGAAATTTGGAGAATTGTGCCCAAACTGTGCCCGTGGAGTTTTTGAAAGTACTGATTTTGCTTTTGTGCAGCGAGTTTGAGATCCTGATCATTAACAATGTTGTATCGGTCAAAAACCATTCGTGTCTTGTGTCCAGAAATCAACATTGCTACTCTTTCCGGAATGCCAGAGCGAACCATATTCCGGACTGCTGTTCTTCGAAAATCGTGGAAAACTTTTACACCAATTTCTGCCTTTCCGCAAGCGCTCTTCCATTTATTGTAAACAGGTTGAAGGCTAAAGAAATGTGTGAGTCATTCTAAGAGAGATGGTTATCAAAGCTTGCTCCAAAGCCTTATTGGTTATCTTCTGTGTGTCGGTTGTTTTTGCATGTTCCAGGAAAGAAGCGCATGTAATTACACCATCATTTTATTACTGGATTACTACCATACCCAATAAAATTATGAGTAAGATATTTGTGTTTAGGTGATCAATAGTCGGAGATTTTTGCACATTATCTTTTTGAAACTGATAGATTTTTTCACGAAGCGTGAAGTAAGGATGAAAATCATCCTCCAAATTAGAGAAAGAGTAGGGGAGGAATGGGTAATACCCAAACAAGATGGTTGACGGCTTTTTTGACGGCTTTTTGATCCCATAAACGACTTTAAACGCCCTTCAAAGCCCCTAAAAGCAGGTGGGATACGCTCTCTTGAGACCTCTCACGCCGGTAACATCAATTAAAACCAACGCTATAAGCCTAGCATCCCAAGCCTATCAGAAAGAAAATCACAAGGACATGGAAATGCATCAGTGATGCTGTCCTTTTGAAGGATACCGTTATCGCTATGGTAATTGCTTTTTGCTGGAGCAGATTGTGGAACTGGCTTGAGGCACTGGTGGACTTGGATGCTACTGCTGATCCTACATGATGAGATAATTTACTATACATGTAAAAGACCGTCCAGACTGATACTTCCGGCAGAAATCAAGGTAAAAGCGCAACCATTTTTCGTAAAACGCGTGCAAGCGATTTGGAACCTCCTTATTTTGTAAACATACTGTAAATTGCGACTGTAACGATGAAGGGATTGAGAGC
>JADGBM010000001.1:0-94086 GCA_015231515.1 Desulfobulbaceae bacterium | reverse complement strand
CATTGAAATGCCCAAGATGGACGGGCTTACACTCTGCAGACATATAAAGAAAGAGTTAGGTCTCTCAGAAATTCCGGTAGCACTCTTCAGCTCGCTTATCGATGAACAAATGGCTGCAAAGTGCAAAGAGGCCGGAGCGGATGTATTCACAAATAAACCCAAAATCAGAGAGCTTATAGTCCTGATTGATGATTTGTTAGGTATAGGTAAATATTCGGCTTGAGCTAAAAACAGTTAAGTAGCAACATTTCCTCCCTAGCGGGTGTTTTTCCTCAGCCCCAAAGGGGCGTAACATACTAGCCCAGGGCAACGCCCTGGGATATAGGAACATTTAATAAATAGCCCTGAAAGGGCGTAACATAGGCTTAAAACAGGCAGGGTCAGATGTCACGCCCTTTCAGGGCTATCTGTACTATTCCAGTCCCCAGGGCGTTGCCCTGGGCTGGTATGTTCTGGCCCTTTCAGGGCTATCTGTACTATTCCAGTCCCCAGGGCGTTGCCCTGGGCTGGTATGTTCTGGCCCTTTCAGGGCAAACCGAATATTTACAGGTATAGAATAATTAGCACATTCATTTCGCACTTATTGCATGAAATAGAAACATAACTCCACACCGTCCAAGAAATACATTTATGACTTTTAAACACTACAAAATATTATGAAAGATCTCCAAGTCAGCAAGGATAATCTGAAAGTCATAAATGTACTCCGAAAAATAAACAAATTTAGTGAGTTTACTGACAAGGATATTCGATCTTTGTTAAATGTCGGAAGAATTTGTGAGTATGAGCCCTCTGAGGTCATAATTAAGGAAGGTGCTCTTGACTCTTGGGTTTATTTTTTAATTAAAGGGGCCTTGGCCATAGAGAAAGATGGCCATAAAATAGCTATGTTAAGGAGGTGTGGCGACATGTTCGGAGAGATGGGGGTTATTGATGGTTCTCCAAGATCCGCTACTATCCGGGCAGATTCCAAAGTAATGATTCTAGAATTTAATGCATCATTAATTGAGGAGAAGCTTAAAACCAAACAAATTAATTTCTGTTACATGATCTATCGTATTTTTGCGGAGGTACTTGCTTCTCGATTAAGAAATACTACTGATGATAATATTAGGGTCATGAAAGAAAATTCAGAACTCAAAAAACAAATTAGCGTTTTTAAGCATGGTTCTTCAACAACACTTATTGGACGCAAGGATCTCGGGAAAACCTTTTCACACATGAAAACTCTTATTGTAGATGAAAAGGAAGCTACCAGAAAAATATTACGGTCTTTATTGCGTGAGTTAAAATTTGATGAAGTTATAGCAGTAGCTGATGCAGCGAGTGCTCTAATGGTTTTACAGGGAAATAAAATTGATCTGTTAATTTCCGAGTGGGACTTATCCGGATTAAGTGGGTTGGACCTGCTGAAAAGAGTTCGTGCCACAGAAAAAATAAAGAACATACCTTGTATTTTAATTATTGATGAAACTGGGGCAGATAGAGTCAAGTTAGCTGAGGCGGCTGGTGTTAATAAATGTTTGGCCAAACCTTTTAATGCTAACGGTCTTTACAATACAATTTCTGAGGCAATCGAGTAATATTCTTGGATTTGTCATTTTTAAAGTTGTGTTTGGCATAGCAGCAACTAGTATAGAGTAATTGTTCCGGTCAAACTATTCCTTTCTGCTCTTTACATCCTATCGAGTCAAACTCCTCCATGAAAGTTTGGTCAATTCCAACACTGTCAAGTGGTCAAGATATTTCAAAATCTTGCCACTTGAACAGGTAAAGAAAATCAATATGCTATCTATGCAGATTCCCCGCAGTGCAAAGTGCTAGCTGGCTCTAGCTTGCCACCTCTGTCCGTTGCCCGTAAATACGGATTATGTTGAATCTTGCATTTGAATATTCTCAGTAAATATCAAGTCTACCTAGATTCAATATGCTGATATTTACGATTATGTGCCTGCTCTTTTTTTGCTTTGAATTTGCAGGGAACTTTCGATTTCTTCTTCAGTGTTAACACCTAACTTAATAAGTATTTCACCGAGCTTCATATTTTTATTCTCTTTTTGATATTCAAGAGCTGCCTTCAATTTTTCTTGCGGAATCTTGCCGCTTTCAATCAAAACTGTACCTAGGCGTGTTGCATTTCTGTACATATTTCTTTTAGCAAAGAAAATTTCAAGTAACTCACGTGCTGGAACATCATTTATAGTTGTCATTTCCGTTATTAGGCCTGAATCGTTTAAAGATTGAGCAATCAATTCTTCTTGGGTAGCATGAAACGGATTAAAGTGTTGTAAATTAATGTAGTTAATTTTAGTAAACGGCATAAAGTTACCTCCCTATATAGCTAATTATTATCAAATTGTGTTCCTCTTTATGGTAGGCCTACTCAACTTAAAAGTCAAAAGGGATAGAAAACAGAGAATTTTGGTGATAAATGGCAACTATTTTGTTTTTTTCAGTTAAGAATTTGTTGATGCTTTAGTTGCCTCTTATAGTCAACATATCTCTAACCAGCCTTTAGTTTTGGGCAGGGATAAATTTTTCAGGAAGCATAGTAAAACTGTACAGTAACATCTTGACTCTTAGTAGCAGTGAGTTTGACACCCTTTTTATGGAACATCTTGCTTTTGGTGGGTTTCAAAACTTGGTGGCGGATTATTGAGAGATGTTAAGTTCTTGAAGTTTCGTGTAGAGGGTGCTTCGGCTGATATCGAGCATTCGTGCTGCTTTGGCCTTGTTCCAGTCGGTTTTTTCAAGAGCCGCAAGAAACTCTTCTTTCTTTATGGAACGTAGAGACGTCTTCATGAAATTTTTCTTGTTTTCATCATTACTCCATAAACCGTTTGGTAGATGCTCAGAAAGTAGGTAGTCCTGGTTGCAAAGGAGGCAGGCGTGCTCAATAGCATGTTTTAGTTCCCGAATGTTTCCAGGCCAGGAATAGTTTGAAAACAGGGTGCTGACTGCCTGTGAGAGGCCTTTAACCTCTTTGTTGAATCGTTTATTGCAAAGTTCAATAAAATGCTTCGTGAGTAAGGAGATATCGAGACCCCTTTCGCGCAGGGGAGGGAGATTGATGCAAAAAACGCGAAGTCGATAATACAGATCTTCCCGAAATTTTTTCTCCTTAACCAGCTGTTCAAGATTCGCATTTGTGGCAGCAACAACCCGGACATTTGCAATGATTGTTTTTGAGTCGCCAACCCGTTCATACTCTTTTTGTTCGAGAAAACGAAGGAGTCTGAGTTGAACCCGGTGGCTGATTTCACCAATCTCGTCTAAGAACAATATGCCGCCTTCGGCTGCCTGGATTCGGCCGATCCTGTCAATGTGGGCACCGGTGAAGGCGCCCTTGACATGACCAAAAAGTTCACTTTCCAGCAAATTTTCAGGAAGACCTGCACAATTCACCTTTACTAGAGGTTTGTTTGCGAGATCGCCGCTGGAATGCAAGGTGTCAACAACAAGTTCCTTGCCGGTACCAGTCTCACCGGTTATTAAAACGGTGGTGTCCACACTGGCTACCTGCCGAATCAACGTGTAGACATTTTGAACCTGCTCACTAACACCAATTATTTTTCTAAAGCCACGCCTTTCCGACAGTTCCGACTCAAGAAGAGCCAGTTTTGTGATATCATGGAGATTCAAGACGGCACCGCAGATTTGCTGCTCTTCATTTTTGAGCAGTGATGTATTCAACAGTTTAACTCGATGGGCTCCTGATAAACCCTCATATTCGACACGGTAGTCTTTGACTCCCTTTTGATCCAATAGGGTTGAGTTCAAAATCTTAAAACATTCTTTTTGCAAATGAGTGCCCAACGACCTGAAGGGTTCACCTTCTTCAATTTTAAGGCTCGACATATGTACATTGTTTTTATGCATTACTATCATGCGCGAATCTACGGTAATGATACCGTCAGGATTAGAGTTGAAAATGGCATATAGTTCCGACTGGGCTTTATTCTTGTCTTGAAGAGCTTTGTTAAGCGCTTCAGTACGTACCATTACTTTTTCCTCTAGCTGCTCGTTTAAAACACTTAACTGCTCCTCAGCCCGGTACCTCGCAATGATTTTACCGAGACGTTCTGTTATCGATGAGATCAGCGAGCTTTTTTCTTCCAAAAGTGACCTGCCTGGAACGGTGGGATGTTCTTTAGAGCAATAAATCTCCAAAGAGCCGACCATCATACCATGGCAAAAGATATCTTTTCTGTAACCCAAGGCGGTTTCACGAAAATTTATAGATTGGAAACACCTATTATCGTAAGTTATTCGGGCTACGGTGTGTTGGGGGCTTGGCAATGATTTTACCAGCAAATGAACAACTCCATCAAACAGTTTGCCTAGCGGCAAATCATGGGTGTAGAGCAGTTGACTAATATTGTAAAGACATTCAAGTTCTTTTACCCTTGTCGAAAGTTCATTTGATTTTTTTTCTAAAATGTTCTCAATGGATTTTCTCTTGGCAATCTCTCTCCTTTCTTTAAAAATTCGAAAAATTTTGGCTTCAAGAATATCCTTTGTAAAAGGTTTCTCTAGATAATCAGTGGCTCCCTTTTTAATAACATCAGTAAAACTGTACTTATCGCTGAATCCTGTTATAAGGACGACGTCAGTCTCGGGGGCATGCTCTTTAGCAAATCCAAGAACTCCTATACCGTCAACGACAGGCATCTGGATATCCGAAATAACAATGGCAAAAGAATCGCTTTTTAAAATTTCAACGGCTTTTTCTCCGCCACTGGCAGAAACGGTGTTGCAGCCAATACGGGCGCAGCAATCTTCCAACATTTCAAGATGTTCGGTGTCGTCGTCAACTAAGAGAATTTTATCTGTCATAGGAGTGTTCAATGAAAATAGTAAACGCCAGCACATGTCGCGTTGTCATTTTATACATGATACCCCCGTGAAATTATCCTGACAAGGCCCATTTTTAGAAAGTTCCTCATAATCTTTGAGGCTTGAACTATGTGCCAGGGATAAATAGAATAGTGAAGATTGATCTTGTCATACCAGGCTGCCAAAGTCGGGCAATATGGACAGGGTTCGCCACCGACAGCTACCCTGAACTTTATGAATGGTACTTTGCGATTGTTGAGTTTGAGAGAGAAGTTTTTTTAACCGATTAATGAAATAAACTTGTTTCAGAGCGAGCCGGGGATGTCGAGCTGATTTTCGAAGTCTAGCGCTTATCTGCGAGACCATCAAACCTTTATAGTCTTGAAAATTATCGTAAAACGGAAGTGGTGATTATCTCAAAATTTTATCCGCATAAGGTTTCAACTGCAGATGATAAAACATCTCAAGATAGCGCCCTGTTTCCTGGCGCTCGAGATTTGTTGCGTATTTCCAGAAACCGTAAATGCAGGAGAGGGAGAGAAGTCGGCTCGCATACAATTTCCAGGTATAGCGCTGTTCTACCCTCCGTATGGCACCTTTTGACAGTTTATGCCAATGCCCGGAATCGGTTCTGTTGTGCTCAAAGAAGGCGACTAGCTTTTCAGCGGCAATCCCGCCATGGTTCGGGTCAATATGAAAACCGGAAACTCCATCCTCAATAATTTCAAGCGGGCCGCCATAACACGTTGCAAAGGTCGGTAGTCCAGAGGCCATCGCCTCGATGATTGTCAGGCCGAAGGCCTCAAAAAAGGCAGGCTGCACAAAGACTCCCCGCAGATCCGCTATGGTTCGGTACAGTTCACCGGAGAGATTTTTGTCAAGCCGACCGCCTATCCAGCGCATCTGCTCATCTAAACCATGCTGGGACATAAGTTCATGCATGAGGTCAATCTGCTTTTGCTCTTCACTGTCAGCCGAGTCTTCTCTGGCCAGGCATCCTCCAATAATGAGCAGATTTGCCGCATCGCGCAGACGCTCATTTTTACCGTACCAGTCAACCAGCCCTGTGAGATTTTTAATATGATCCAGTCGGGCCATGGAGAAGATAATTGGCTTGTTTTTCTCTTTCATAATCCCCCGGCTCTCACCTTTACCATTATTGCCAAAGAGGAGTTCTTCAATTTCTCCTGCTAAAACTGTAAACCTTTTCCCCTTTTGGGTGTGCGGGAAATAGACAGTATTATCTGCACCCGGCGACACGATGTTAAACTTGGGGTCAAATACATCCACACCAGCCACAACCCTGTAGAGATTCGGCATGGTGAAACTGGAATAACTTTCATACTGGCCGACACTCTCGTCGCTGCCAACAATCTCCTGAAAAGTTGAGGTAATAATGAAATCAGCCGCATTCATGGCGATCAGATCGGCGGTAAACTGGCAGGAGAAGTGGTAATTAGTTTCCATTTCTTGCCAATACAGTGCCGAGTAAAGATATTTCGTTTTTTCCAAGGCGTGGGCAATATTGCACTGAGTCACTCCAAGTCTCTGGGCCATCAGATATGCCACCAGATTACCGTCAGAATAATTGCCGATAATCAGATCAGGCCTTGAGCCGAGCCTGGACAGCACCGCTTCTTCAGCCTCCATGCTGAAGTTTTCTAGATAGGGCCACACTTCAAATCGGGAAATCCATTGGGGAATAACCGCCCCGCCCTCATCACGAAAGGGAACGCGAAGGATATGAACATTTTCAGTGCCCACAACCTTTTCCAGAGGCTGATCACAGGTAGTATCACCTGCCTCTGGAATTAAACGGGTCACAATGATTATCTTTGGTTCGATATCAAGTCCCTGACTATAAATCTTTTTTCTCATCTCCTTTTCGAGGGCACGAACCTGATCCAGAATATAGACTACTTGCCCTCCTGTGTCGGGCAGACCTAAAACATTCTCCTGCCCGAAATAGCCGTGCGGGGAGAAAATAACGATATTGAAGATCATCGGGATATTCCCGAGAAACCGCTCAAGGTTCCTATGGTCTGGAGCCTCAAGAATATCTGCTAACAACCTGAATTTATCATGGATCTGTTTTGCTGTGCGCCCCCATCCTGGCTCAAAGCCAAACTGCTGAAGACGTGCTCCCAGGCCTGAGTTCTTATTACCCTGGGCCGAAGCAGTTAACTCAATGCCTCGCTGTAATGCCTTTCGAAGATCGGAAATCGTGTCAATCCGATTGTTGATCATGAATGGCGTGCCCTGGTAATTGTGGACCTTCATGAAGGAGAGAAGGAGCGCCTCTCCTTTTATGAGATCATGGGAAAGTCTCCCCGAAAGTCGACGATTCAGAAACTCAACACCGCGGCCAATCGAACTGGACTGGTTCATTTTTGGTAAATATCGTTCAAAGGGTTTAAAGTCGACCACCAACGGCCTTTTATGGGATTGACCGTTAATAAGCTGCTCTTTGAAATATAAAAACTCGCTAATGGGAATTTCTTCAAATTCCATCGTCTCAAAGTGATAGCGCAGACGTTGCCAAGTGGCGGCTTTTGGTCGAATGTCAAGGTAGAGCCACTGATCGGAGATCGCTGCTTCCTGGGTTTTTGCTATCGCTTGGCTGAAAGAGGAGTGCAAAAGTGTACAAGAGTTATTTTCGTTGCAAAAGTCCTGAAATATATCCCAGAGGTCGGTTCTAAGCAAAAAACTCTTCCCAGAGGTCTGGTAGCGCCGAAAAAGTTTGTCTACGATTTCACGGTTTTTTAAAATAAATTCAGTTAGTTGCGATAGCATGAATCCCTCCCTGGTTTGTAAATCTCGTCAAAAGAAATTTGGTCCTGATAGACAAAGACCTGTTTGATGACCATAATTCCCTGGGACAATTATTTCACGTTATTTATCTGTTTTATGGTATCATACCTGTTAAACGATGTTAAACGATGATTAAATGAAGGATAAATATGATTATTTGCATCGGGGAAATTGTCTGGGATATCTTTGCATCAAAAAAGGCATTAGGGGGCGCGCCGCTCAATGTTGCTTACCATTTGCAGGATATGGGGCAAAACGCCCGCATCATAAGTAAGGTCGGCCACGATGAATACGGCCAAGCCGCCATTCAGAAAATCGAGCAGCTTGGCCTCACAGTTAATACAATCCAGTACGACCCCAAATATCCGACCGGCCAGGTTCTGGTCCATCTGGACGACACCAACGAGCCCTCTTTTGAAATACTCTCCCCGGCCGCCTGGGACTTTATTCATCTCTCGGAGATTAGCAGACTCACCCAGAACTCTTATCATCTGGTCTGCGGCACCTTGGCCCAGCGCTCAGCAATAAGCCAATCCACCATCCGAAGCCTTCAAGCCGGGGCAGAGACCGTCTTCTATGACGTCAATTTAAGGCCGCCCTACACCCCCCGGGAATGTGTCCTCAACTCGCTTGAGCAGGCCAATGTTGGAAAGGTGAACGAAGACGAACTTGCGGTCATAAATAAATGGTCGTCTCTTCCTGAAGGGGGCTTGGAAGAGATGGCTCTTGCGGTTCTGGATAAATTCCATTTGGAGGTTCTCGCCGTCACGCTTGGTGGAAAAGGGGCCATGCTTGTCTGTCATGACGGTGTGTTTCAACATGGCGGGTTTCCGGTAAAGGTGGCAGACCCCGTCGGGGCCGGTGACGCCTTTTTTGCTGCTCTCATTAATGGCATTCTGCGCAAACGCAATTGGCAGGAGTGCCTTGTCCAAGCCAACAAACGGGGCGCCTTCGTTGCTTCTCAGCATGGCGCAACACCTGTAATGAAGCACATCCAAGACGATTTGTCCTGAAGGGAAGGATCGTCTCACATTACCATGTGAGAGGCAGAACAGATTACATTTTGGTATCGCTCAATTCAGATCACAAGCATACGGGAGAGTATAGTATGGACTCAAAAGGATTTTATATTCAGCTCTTCAGCATTCACGGCCTCATACGAGGAGACTCTCCTGAACTTGGCAGAGATGCCGACACCGGAGGTCAGGTAAAATATGTTCTTGAACTAGCCAAATCTCTTGCTGAGCACCCTTTAGTCTCCCAGGTTGATCTTGTCACAAGACTAATCATCGACAAAAGGGTTTCCCCTGCATATGCAGAAGAGATTGAGCCCTTAAGCGAAAAAGCCCGAATTGTCAGGATACAATGCGGGCCCAGAAAGTATATCCGCAAAGAACTGCTCTGGCCCCATATGGAGGAGTTCGTCGATAGAACCATTCGTTTTTTGAAAAAACAACTTCGCTTACCGGACATTTTTCACGGTCATTATGCGGACGGGGGCTATGCTGCCATGAATCTGGCTGAAACCTTTGCCGCCCCCTTTGTCTTTACCGGTCACTCGCTGGGGCGCAATAAAGAGGTGAATCTGCTCGGAGATGGAATCGCACAGGATAAAATCAACGAACACCTTAAGATGAAAACCCGTATTGCCGTTGAAGAAGAGATTATGGAGGCGGCCCAGTTGATTATAACCTCAACCAATCAGGAGATCGAAAAGCAATATGGCCTCTATGGTAATTTTTCTAAAATAAAGTCTTTCAAAATCATTCCGCCGGGAATCGACCTTGATGTTTTCTACCCCTATTATAATAACGAGATTGCCCCGGAGAGTATTGATGAAGGTACAAAGCAGGCCCGAGTGGCTTTGCGCCGCGAACTGCACCGCTTCTGGTCGGTTCCCAAAAAACCATTCATTCTTGTGCTCTGCCGCCCTGACCACCGGAAAAACATCTGCGGCCTGATCACCGCCTATGGCCAGGATAAGGAACTACAGGCCATGGCCAACCTGGCCGTCTTTGCCGGCATTAGAAAAGATATTGCCACCATGGAGGACAATGAACGGAACGTCCTCACCAACATGCTGCTCCTGATGGATCAATTTGACCTCTACGGCAAATTAGCCATCCCCAAAAAGCATGATTTTTCTTCTGAGGTTCCAGAGCTTTACAGAATATGCGCGGAAAGCGGCGGTGTGTTTGTCAATCCTGCCATGGTGGAGCCTTTTGGCATTACCCTCATTGAAGCGGCTGCCTGCGGCGTGCCACTGGTGGCAACCAATGATGGGGGCCCTATCGACATTATCGCCAACTGCCAAAACGGCACCCTGATCAACCCTTCAAACCCGGAGGAGATTGCTAAGGCGCTGAAAGCAATTCTTGTCGATCGGAGCATGTGGCAACACTTTTCAGAAAACGGCATCAACGGCGTCGGGAAGCACTATTCCTGGGATGCCCACTGTGAAAAGAGCGTCGAAGAGTTTATCGCGCTTTTACCGGATAAAAAGGTTCCGCCGGTGGTGAACAAAGGTGAAGGGGCAACCCTTTCCTATGGTCAGAGACTGAACCTTGTAAAGAAAATTTTGATCTCAGACATTGACAATACCCTGGCCGGCGACAAAAGAAGTTTAAAACAGCTGCTCAATATTCTTCGAGGCAATAGCCGAAAGTTGGCCTGGGGAGTGGCCACAGGTCGAAGTCTTGAGCTGACAATCGACATTATGAACGAACAGCTTATCCCAATTCCGGATGTCCTTATCTGCTCAGTCGGTACTGAGATCTATTATGGGCCAAACCTGCGTATTGATCGCGGCTGGCAGCAGCATCTCTCAAAAAACTGGAAACCGGAACAGATACGAGACGTTCTTGGAAGGCTTGATTTCCTCGGACTCCAGGGTCAAGAAGGACAAAGGGCCTTTAAAATAAGTTACTACATGAAAGACGACCCGGAACTGCTGGCCCGTGTGCACCAGCACCTTGCGGCAGCGAAACTTCTTTGTCAGGTAATATTTTCCCATGGCCAGTTTTTAGATATCCTGCCCTATCGTGCATCAAAAGGAAAAGCAATCAAATATCTTCAGTATAAGTGGGCAATTTCTCCCCAAAATGTCATGGTTGCAGGTGATTCCGGAAACGACGAAGATATGCTTCGCGGCCGAAGCTGTGGGGTTGTGGTTGGCAACCACAGCCGTGAACTTGAAGACCTCAAGGGGAAACCCCGCATCTATTTCAGCCCCGAAAAGTATGCTGCCGGAATCATTGACGGTCTCAATCACTACGGTTTTCTTCCAAACCATCTCGACTGCTAAAATAACTAACAAAATAAAAATCTCCGAGTATCTGATTTTTCTGTTGGCAAGAAAGCTTAATTCGATTAGTTGGTATTTATATCAATTTTAGGTGCTTAGCTTAATAGGGAATCCTGTGAGAATCAGGAGCGGGCCCGCCGCTGTAATTCCGTCCAACGAATGTATCTGTTGGAACTTTACGACCGATTATTGCCACTGACCGATACTGGTTGGGAAGGCTGTCGTAAAGGCGGAAAAGTCAGAAGACCTGCCTAAAATACAACACAGCCTCGAGGATATAAGGCTGTAATTACGATTCTGCGGAAAAATTGGGATACCCAGGTCAATTATTAAAATTGGTCTGGGATTTTTTTTTCAGACCTGCTTGAAACCATGGATGAGGAGATTGTTATGAGTAAGCAGGAAATTTGTTATGTGAAACAAGCTATTCGATACACTAATGATTGGGATGTTTATCAATCAATTTTACGTAAAGCATTTAGGGAAAAGGTTGTCAGGCCTACTATGACTATCTTGATAAAGAGCTGTATAATTGTGGTCACTGCTATTCTCTGGTGCGGCTTTGGTCAGGATGTAAAGGCGATGAGCCGAACTATTAAGGGTGATCCGGCCATCGTTATAGCTGCATTTGGTACAACGACCAAGGCCCGAGTTACTTATGATTTTTTTGAGGAGCAACTCAGGCATGAACTCCCAGAAAAGTACAAAAATCACGAAATTCGCTGGGCTTTTACATCGGAAATTGTGCGGGAGCGAGCAAATAAGAAATTTAAAGAGGCTGGTCTGGATAGACGTTATATAAGTTTGGCGCAGACCCTTGCCGACTTGGACGATGAGGGCTACCGGGAGATAGTTGTTCAGTCTTTACATATCTTTCCCGGTCAAGAGTTTGAAGAGGTTGAAAAAGCAGCAGAGGCATTTGAACTTCTTGGGCTTCACATTACTATTGGAGGAACACTGCTTCATGAATGGCCGTTTGTGTTTGAGGCGGTCAGTCAAGTTGAGCCAGAGTTTCTCTCCAGTAAAGAAGGTTGCAATATACTCGTTGTACACGGAACACCAGAGACATTTTCTGGTTCAACTTCTACCTACCTCGGGCTTGATCGGTATCTGTCATCTGCCTATCAAAATGTCTATATTGGTGGTGTCGATGGGGTTTTGACTCGTAATCAGGCCATTGGTCAGGCTAAACAATGTAACCCGAAGATGGTCAGGTTGATACCCTTTATGTATGTCGCCGGAGATCATATAATGAACGATATCATGGCTACAGAAGTTGTTGAGGGTGAGGCCTCCTGGTCGATGGAGCTTGAGGCGGGCGGTGTACAGGTTGATTCTGTTATGAAAGAGTTTAAGGGAGAGCCGTTTTTTAAGGGCTTAGGGTTTTATCCTGGAATTAACAGGATGTTCATCCGGCAAATTATTAAAAACCTTGAGGCCTTGGAACGGTAACCTGAAAAGTCCAGGTTGAGATCTCTGTCAACCTGGACTTTTTTCAAATTTGAAGGGTAACTGTTATTCTGCCTTAAAAAAAGCACGGGCATTGGCGCCGCATACAGGGCATTTTTCTGGTGCGTTGTGCTCGTGGGTATGTCCGCACACTTTACAGATATAGTAATCGCATTCAGTCATCGAATCGATACCGTCAATTGCCTTCTGGTAAAGTGCTGCATGAGTTTTTTCAACTTCGTTAGCAAAGGTAAATGATTGTCGGGCCGCTTTATTGCCTTCTTCTTCTGCTGTGACAATCATAGCCGGATACATATCCTCAAACTCTTCAGTTTCACCAGCTGCCGCGGCTTTGAGATTGTCAAGGGTTGTCCCTACCACTCCCAGCGCCTTTAGGTGTGAATGGGCATGAATTGTTTCTGCAGCAGCAGCAGCACGAAACAGCTTTGCTGCTTGCGGGTGTCCCTCTTTGTCGGCTTGGGCGGCAAAGGCAAGGTACTTTCGGTTCGCTTGCGATTCTCCTGCAAAGGCAGTCCATAGATTATCAATAGTTTTACTCATCTTTTCTCTCCTTTATTATAGGTTGTTGCATTTCTGAAAACCTATAGTAATTATTACTAAATAAAATTCAACCATAAAATTTGACCCTGTAACGGTATGAATCATTATTTTATGGTTAATTTTCTGATAATGGCGTCGCGTGTGTTTCTCTTCTGATTCAACATGATCACAAAAGGTGCCGGGGCTGAATCGTTATTAACGTAACCAGCGTAGGAGTAAACGCCCTTAAGTGTTCCTGATTTTATCGATAAGGAGTTTTCTCGTGGCAGCAGGTTCGAATATGGTTTGAAATTCTCAAGAATTCGAAGCATCGCCTCCGGAGTCAGCTTGTTTTTGCGAGATAACCCTGATCCTTCTTCAATAACAAATTGATCTTTTACGATTCCGATATTTTCAGAGAGAAACAGTTCTAAAGTATCCCGTCCTTTTTTCCATGTGGCAGGTGGGCCATATTGTACGGCTCCACAGGATAAAAAAAGCTGGTTTGCAATAAAATTATTGGAGTAAAGCAGTAAGGAACTGATAATTTCAGCTAATGATTTTGTCGATTGATGTTCGTAAATGGCTGTAAATCCAGGCGGTACGGTTTTTTCTTCGATACGTATTGGTTCAGGACTGTTAAAAGGAGCTAAATGAACAAAGAGTTGCCCAACGTAGGCTGCTATATCCTGCTTGTTTTTCGATATAGCTATTCTGTGTTTTCCTTGAGATAGACCAACTGCGTATTCAGACATTAAGGGGATGAACGGCGTTTGCGGTTCAAGGGAGACAACACCATCATTTGTGACTTTAATTGGTAAAGCGTTAAAATTTACAGAAAGAGATGCGTTAAGCGCATCATATGGATTTTTGGAGCCCTTGGCTCCATCGGTTGTTGACGACTCAAGGTTAAAGTAGGAGTTGTCAATATACAGCCGCTTAAAAGGGCGGATGCCCAGTTTGGTAAGAGTATTCCAGATGGCTGCGATCTCTTCAGATGTTAAAAAAGGATCACCATAGCCCTTGATGAACAGATCATTGTTCTGGTCTTGATAAAAAGCTGTCCTGAAACGATATTGAGGCCCAAGGACAGCAACGGCGGCAGAGGCTGTTGCAATCTTGAGGATAGACGCTGGTGTGAACAGGGTATAACGATTATGTTCAACCAATTTGTTGCCGGTGGTAGTAAAGATGAAACCACCATTGTCAATTAAGGTGGCAACAGCTTTGTGGAAGGGACTGACTTGATGGGTATCAATGGTTGCAGGCGCAGGTGGATTCCCCTCAGCACCAAAGCCTTGTTCTGCCCACAGATGCAGGCAGAAAAAAACCGTGATTAGTAAGAAAAATCGAACGTGAGAAACTAACACTGGGGTGTGGAAAGTCCGGCAAACCCAGTAAAGAACTGAGCTTGCCGGATCTCTGAAGGCATTTATAAGAGAGCTATGTTTAATCAACTATTGGCAGACAGGCTAAGGCGTCTGCTATCGCACCCTCTGGGTACTCATAATTGTGTAAGGCACCGGCGTAGAACTTATCATAACTTGCAAGATCCAGCATACCATGACCGGAGAAGTTAAACAGGATAGTTTTGGGCTCATTTTTATCCTTTGTTGCCTCAATGATCGCTGCCCGAATAGCGTGGCACGTTTCAGGAGCAGGAATAATCCCTTCAGTTTCGGCAAAAAGACGACCAGCTTCAAAGCATTCAAGCTGATGTACACTCATTGTTTCAACCAGATTTTCTCTGACCATGGCACTGACTATTGGGGCCATTCCATGATAACGGAGGCCACCGGCATGGATACCAGCCGGCATAAAATCATGTCCAAGGGTGTGCATGTATAACAGTGGCGTTGTCTTGGCAACATCACCAAAATCGTAGGCGAGTTTCCCTTTGGTCAGAGTTGGGCATGAAGCTGGTTCTACACCGACGAGTCGGATCTTTTTACCGTCAAGCTTATCACGTAAAAATGGACTGGCTATACCGGCAAAGTTAGAACCGCCGCCACAACATCCGATAATAACATCAGGGGTAGCCCCAATCATTGCCAGCTGTTTCTTGGCCTCAAGACCGATAATGGACTGATGCAAAAGCACATGATTTAATACGGAACCGAGGGCATAGTTGGTATCTTCACGTGAGGCGGCATCAATGACCGCTTCACTGATTGCAATGCCAAGAGAACCATTTGAGTTAGGATCTTTAGCAAGCATCATTCGGCCAAATTCGGTGTCCTGGCTGGGGCTGGCAACGATTTCGGCACCATAGGTGTTCATCATGCTCTTTCGATACGGTTTTTGGTCATAGGAGATTCGAACCATATATACTTTACATTCAAGGCCGAACTTGTGAGTAGCAAAAGACAAGGCGCTGCCCCATTGACCTGCGCCTGTCTCTGTCGCTATTCGTTTAATTCCTGCCTCTTTATTGTAGTAGGCTTGCGCGACTGCACTATTAGGCTTATGACTACCAGCTGGAGATACGCCTTCATTCTTAAAATAAATTTTTGCCTTGGTTCCAATAGCACGCTCCAGATTGTCAGCACGGATTAAAGGAGATGGTCGCCATATTTTATAAACATCAAGTATCGGCTGAGGAATATCTATCCAGCTTTCTTCACTCATCTCCTGCTCAAGAATATTCATGGGGAAAATTGCTGACAATTTGTCAGGCCCCATTGGTTCGTTAGTGGCGGGGTCCAGCGGAGGCTTGAGGCCATTGGGGATATCTGGGCCTACATTGTACCATTGGGTTGGCATTTCATTTTCAGGCAAAAAGATTTTCTTTACAGTCATATTGTCCCTCATTTTTTTGTTATCGTGCCGCTAAAACAGGTAGTGCCGAGTGCAATTTTTATGATAATACCCTGTGCAAAAAGAGATTCGCAGTATTAAACATTAAAAACGCCAATAATGTCTAACAGAACAGTTTGAAAATTTAAAGCACTATTCGAGTAGAACTACCTAATTTGATGAAGAAATTAAAATATAGTATGGCATTTTAACCACACATATGACTATTATGGGGTATAAGAAGTTTTAAACTGCGAATTATATAATTAAGGAATTACTATGCCGGCCAAAATAGATGATAAAAATATCAATCAGAATCGACACGTTGGAGTTGATCCTGAAGATTTGCCTGTTCCCAGATTTATTGCCGTTCTGCCCCTGCAGGGCTTTGTCTTTTTTCCAGGGATGGGGTTCCCTCTTCAAATTACCCATCCTGGTTCAAAACAGCTTGTCGATGAGGCCTTTGAAAAAGATCGTTTAATTGGAATGGTTGTTCATCGTCCGCTTAAAGGTAAACAAAAGCGACCTGTGCTGGCAAAGCACCTCTTTGATGTGGGTACGCTTGGCTATATTCATAAACTTGTAAAGGGAAAAGATGACACCTATCAAGTACTGGTCAGTGCCGTTAAAAAAATTCGAGTTTTGGAATATTCACAATATGAGCCGTATCATAAAGCTACCATAGAAACAATTGAGATGGTGCCGGTTAAAAGTCAGGGAGTCGAGGCCCTGATTCTTAACCTGCAAACCCAGTTTAAGCGTTTAGCAGAGCTATCCCAACTGCCTGAAGAGTTGGTGATGACCATCATGTCGCTTGATAATCCATTTCACGCTGGATATCTAGTCGGCTCGCAGTTGGGTCTTTCGCTAAAGGACGAACAGGCGCTTCTTGAAATCGAGGATATTGAAAAACTACTTGATAAAGTTACTCGTGAGTTGAATAAAAAACTGGAAACCCTGGAGGTTAGTCAGGAAATTCAGAAAAACATTAAGGAAGACGTTACCAAAAAGCAGCGCGAGTTTTTTCTCCGTCAGCAACTCAAGGCTATTCGTAAAGAACTTGGTGAAGATGATACCAATGTTGAAGTTGATGACTTGCAACTGCGCTTTAAAAACGCACAATTAACTAAGGAAGCCCGAGAAACCGCCGCAAAAGAGCTTGCACGTCTGGCACGTATTCCGTCATCGTCACCTGAGTATACAGTGTCGAGGACGTATATAGAGTGGATTTTAGATCTGCCCTGGATGAAATCTACGAAAGACAGTCTTGATATGGTTAAGGCGCGACAAATTCTAGATGACGATCATTATGGTCTTGAAAAAATTAAAAATAGGATCCTTGAATTTCTTGCGGTACTTAAACTTAAAAATGATCTTCATGGTCCGATTCTCTGTTTTGTAGGTCCTCCGGGTGTTGGAAAAACCTCGCTAGGGCAATCTATTGCTCGAACAATGAAGAAGAAGTTTGTCAGGATCTCTTTGGGTGGGGTTCGTGATGAAGCGGAGATTCGAGGTCATCGGCGAACCTATATCGGATCATTGCCTGGAAGGATTATTCAGAGTTTAAAAAAAGCAGGCTCCAATAACCCACTTTTTATGCTGGATGAAATTGATAAACTCGGTGCCGATTTCCGTGGCGACCCATCCTCGGCACTGCTGGAAGTTCTTGATCCAGAACAGAATTATACCTTTGCAGATCACTATCTTGATATCTCTTTTGATCTCTCGAAAGTTATGTTTATTACCACCGCAAACTATATTGAAAATATTCCTGGCCCGTTACGAGACAGGATGGAAGTTATCGAACTGACAAGCTACACCGAGGATGAAAAAGTACAGATCGCCAAACGTCATCTTATTGAAAAACAGTTGAGTGCCCATGCCTTGACATCTGATAATATAATTTTTCAAGATAAGGCGCTGCGAGAACTGATTCGTTCCTATACCCGTGAGGCTGGTGTTCGTAACCTTGAACGTCGAATCGGAGCAATCTGTCGTGGTGTGGCAAAGGAAATTGTTGGTGGTGATACGAACCGAAAAGTCATTACCGAAAGAGCAGTTGAACGTTTACTTGGCCCCATTGAATATTCCCCTGAAAGTGCCGCTCGAAACTGGGGGCCGGGATTGGCAACCGGTTTAGCTTGGACGCCAGTAGGTGGAGTTCTGTTATTTATCGAAGCCGCTAAAATGAAAGGGAAGGGTGGGTTAACGCTGACCGGCAAGCTCGGGGATGTAATGAAGGAGTCAGCAACAGCGGCATTGACCTATATCCGCTCGCACTCTGAGGCACTATCTGTTGATGATGAGATTTTTTCAACATCTGATATTCATGTTCATGTACCTGAGGGTGGGACGCCCAAGGATGGGCCATCGGCAGGTGTTGCAATGGTAGTGGCCTTAACGTCGTTACTGACAGGAAAGACTGTCAGAAAGGATGTGGCCATGACAGGTGAAATAACCTTACGTGGTGATGTGCTGCCGGTAGGAGGAATAAAAGAAAAGGTATTAGCCGCTGTTCGGGCTGATATTAAAGTACTGATTTTACCGGCCAGAAACGAAAAAGATGTGCTGGAGATTCCCAAAAACGCCAAAAAGGGCGTGAAGTTTCACTTTGTCCAGGAAATCAGTGATGCCCTGAGTAAGGTGTTTGTTGAGTAGATTACTGGGCTGTATTTACTAAAAGTGTTTGTTTTATTCTACCAGCATGTAACATCAATGCTGGCTTGGTTGCTGATACTGAATATGCCTTCGATATCGGTATCGGTAACCGACAGATTAATGGAGTAGGTGCCGGCCGCATCATATATATGGTCAACAGTATTAAAGCCGTCGTAATTTACGCCATCACCAAAAGACCACGTATATTCTCTTAGTGCCCCCTCATTCGCTTCAAATTGGACATCAAGCGGGCAGGTTGCCGTGACCGCATATTGTGTACTGAAATGTGCAAGGGGCATTGTGTTTGAGTATCGTTTGCTTTCAGCATTGAGAGTGTTGCTGTAAGCTGACATATAAATGGTTATTTCTTCACCAGGGTTTGCATTAGAGATAAAACAGTCAAACCCCTCTGAACTTCGAACTTCAGGATTGTTGATGATGCACAGCGGCTCGACTACACCCTCTTGGAAAATTTTAAAGCCATCATGGCTGGTACTAGATGTTGGGTATGACCACTTCACCAGGACTTGGCGTCGATTCTCTACAATTGGTGTTGATACAGTCATTGTTGTAGCGGACTCAAATAGAGCCTCGTTATATACCTCAATATTGCTATCAACAGGGGGAGTGATAGAAGCTGCAACGTCTGACATATTAGAAAGCAAGTTTGGCGCATCAAGTCCCGTTACCGGTGTAGTTGTGTTGCCATTTGCCTCAAGAGCTGCTTTCATGGAGTTAAGGGCATTAATAAAGCTTACGTAGTATGATAAATCCACATTTGCCTGGTAGGCAAGTACTAAGGCTGCCATTGCCGCCGCTTTTGCCTGGTTGATAAACTGTCTGGTTGGTTGGATGTTCAGTAAGCCAGATGCTGCTGTATCAACTGTATGGTTTGAGATTGCGCTTATAGCTATTGCGAAACGGGCATTAACAAAATCATAATCCAACATCTCCAGATACTGGAGTCCTAACTCCTGTCGTTCGATAATTTGATTATCGGTAAGGGTTACGCTCATCTGATTCAACATCATTTCCATTGATACAGTGGCGGTGGTCAGCTCCCACAACGTAGCTATTCGAGACATCTCAGCAGATGTCGTTCCATTAAAATTTCTGCCATCTAGTTGTCCATCTGAGATGTCCTCTCCTAACGATGCCAGGACAGCTCCTATGGTCTGGTCAGTCACCTCACCATTCCACATAAGCAGAGTTACTCTTCTAGTAGTTTCTATTAACCCCTCATTGGCCTTAACAAAAATAATTGAGTTGGTATCGTCAATGCTGGTTGTTAGTGGATTGAACCCTCCTGACTCAGGATTAGCGGCATCTATACCAAAATTAAATTTACTGATCACCCATCCTGTAATCAGTTCAATATCTTCGCTTCTCACCATAGCGAGGTCTGCACCGCTTCTGGCTAAAGCGGCATGATAGATGATAGTGGTCAACGGGGAGGCATTAATCTGACCACTAGAGAGGGAGAGGGAGTACATAGTGGTAGCATTGCTGAGATCGGTTATCAGGTCAACCCCACCAGTTAATTCAATTTTATATGGAGGCTTGCAGGTATTTTCAATAGTGAGAGAGTACGTTGCGTCATCATTGGTATCGCTAGAGTTGCAGAACTGGTCATAAACGTCATAAATACTGATTGCGCCGCCAGTGATCGGTCCATCACTGACATTCCCACCCAAAGCAACTCCGGCAACACCTGCTATATTGCCCGTTGCTGAACTGATTGATGATCCGTCGCCGCCTCCACCGCCTCCACCGTTGCAGGAGGTGAGGATTACAGAAAATAACAGTAATAAAGATTTTAGAAAAGATGTGGATTGGTATATGTGAGGGTGTTTTTCGAGTTCAGGTGCTTTCATAGACTAAATAATGTTTTTCTTATTATAATTTAATTTTTCATAACAAAATATTGAATGAACCGCCATTCGTTTTTCAATGCATAAGCAAATGACGTGCCAAGAAAAATTAACTAATCTGATTGTGCTTAAAAAAGGGAGAGGTTGGGCTTGGGAGGGGAGATATTTAGGGAATGACGGAAATAGTATAGAACTACTGAATAATGGGGGAGTTACACTGCCTGGTGGCAGATCAAGAGCATGCTTAATTGATTGCGCAACTATTACCAGTGCACAAATGTGGTCACTGAGTGTAGCCGATTGCCCCTTGTGTGAGGGCACCGGTTAAGACTGCTTCCGTGAGGTTTGCACCGGTAAGATCAGCACCCATCAGGTTAGCATCTTGCAAGTTTGTCTTGTACAGGTTGGCCCCTCTGAGATTAGCCCGTCTTAAAACAGTATTGCTTAGATCAGCCTCGGCGAGATTTGCGCCCTCAAGATTTGCTCCGATTAGGACCTGACCGGCCAGCCTTGCTTTGGCCAAGTTGCATCCAGGGCAATTCTGTGCAGTCTGTCGAACAATAAACTGAACGTCTTCGGTTGTTTTTGGGGTAATGGTAATCTTTTCAGGTTGATGTGCATCCTTTATTGCTTCATCTGCGGAGTTGTTTGCATTTGTTTTAGAAGAGGTATGACTTATTCCCTCCTCAAAATTTGTCGAGCCCTTTTCCAATAGGGTAAAACTGTATAACTGCATTCCTTTGTTATTAAAGAGTAAAAAATCGTTATTACTCTCATAAACCAAATAGCACAGTGTCTGTTTTTCCCCCCACTGGTAAAAACGCATGCAAAGTTGATCATCATCGATTTTCCAGTTTCCGGTGTCGGTGTCTTTACTGGTGTTCGTAGCAGAAAGTTTGTGGTTTTCGTGAAAAAGTATTTCTGCCTTTTGCCCGTAACCTGAGGCAGTTACCTTGCTTCCGCTGATTATATTCTGAATTGCAATTCCATTGAGTTTCTGAGCCCCATCTTCAACCGCATCTTCGAGGTTCTTTGTTCCACAGCCGGTTATGATAAGTGTGCAGAACAGACAAAAAGTAAAATTTGATAAGAGTGTCATTGTGGTTCCAATATAAAAATTTAATCTGTGAAAGAAGATGATTGTAAAGTTGTCTTAAAAATGAGACAGCTCGAATTCTATAACTAGTGATTCACGTCTCTATGTCCAAGAGATCTCTATTAAAAACATGCTATTGTAACTTGTCTCAACCGAACTCAATAACCATGACAGCACACAGCCTTATTTGCTGAACAGGTTGGTATAAAGCTCATCCTGGTAGCCGACAACAATTTTATCGGCAATGATCAACGTCGGCGCTCGTAATGTGCCGCTTCTGCCAATAGCATGAGAGAGTATTTCCGCCTTATTCTTGGTTGAAGGAACAAACTCCAAGGTCTTTTTTCCCTTGGCGATAATAAGATTAGACGATTTGTTCAGTATTTCCCAAGCGTCATTTGATTCAAGTTTATCCACACGAGCATCAGCAATTGAATGTATTGCCGAGTTGTTGTGATCAAGCACAGCCTGTGCTTTTTGACAAGATTTTCAGCCTTTTCGCATGTAAGCCCAGTCTATATTCATAATTTATCCTTAAAATTTAACCTGCGGCACAGCCTGTTCCGCTTCGGGCACTTTGAAGTATTCAGCATTAGTTACCCCGGCAAAGCCCGCAAAAAATCGGCCCATGAAAGTTCTGATGTAGGTGTTGAGGAGCTGCACGGAATCGTTATATCGTTTTCTGGCGACTGCAATGCGGTTCTCTGTTCCTTCCAGACTATCTTGCAGCTTGAGGAAGGATTCATTGGCCTTAAGCTGTGGATACTGTTCTCGCAGGAGCAGAAGCTTTGAAAGAGCACCTTCTAATTGGTTAGATGATTCAATTTTACCCTTAACTGTTGGAGCACTGAAATATTTCGTACGGGCCTCTGCAATAAATTGAAAAAGTTCCTTCTCATGAGAGGCATAGCCTTTGACGGTTTCTATCAGGTTGGGAATAAGATCATATCTACGTTTTAGCTGATTCTCTACCTCAGCCCAACTTCCTTTTACATTCTCATCCATAGAGACAACCTTATTGTAGCCGCCCACGTACCATTTGAATATTGCGAACGCCAAAAATAGTAGTATTCCCGCGACAATTAATACTGTTTTAAGTCCTTTTGACATTGAAACTCTCCAGTTTGTTAAATTTACCAGCCGCCCGAGGCCCCGCCACCGCCAAAACCACCGCCGCCTCCTCCACCAAAACCACCTCCACCACTCCAGCCCCCCCGACTTCTACCACCACCCATATTCATCATGAGCAGAAAAAGGGCCAAGCGAGGATGCCTGATAATAAAATAGATCATGATAATTAAAATGAGAAAGGGAAGAAGTTTTTCAAGAGGGGATTTGGGTTTGAGTTGTTGTTTTCCATAATCATTACTTGCAGGTATTGGCGGAAGATCGCCAATGGTAACGCCGGCATCATTTGCTATAATTTTTATAACAGCGAGAGTTGATGATAGAATACCGTTAGAATAATCACCTTTTTTTAAATACGGCACAAGATATTGGCGTCCGATAGAGCCAACCAGGCTGTCTGGCAGTATTGATTCTAAACCGTATCCGACTTCAAACCGGTATTTTCTGTCCTGAGTTGAAACAACAAACAGTAAGCCATTATCTTTGCCCTTTTGTCCGAGTTTCCACTTGTCATGAGCGAGATTAATGGAAAAATCCTCTATAGAATCGCCATCTAAGGAGGTAATAGTGAGTACAATAACCTGGGCAGATGTTTTTTGTTCAAGCTCCTTGAGGTAACTGTTCAGGGATGTTTCTGCGTTGACGTTAATAATATCGGCCAGATCAACAACGTAGTTTGCAGGTTGAGCCGGAATGGTAACTGCTGCAGGGATTGAAGAAGCAGTACTTAGTAGCAGAATAATTAATAGAGTTAAAAGTTTAGATACTGATTTCATTAACTATCTTTCCTAATTTCTCAAAAGCACTATAGTAGTTTTCGAATATGGTGTTAAATTCAGCCATTGATGGTTTCAGTACATTTTGTTTAATTTGCTGGGCTTTAAAAAACGGATCAGTATTGATGGCGACAGCAGTTGATAGGGTCTGTATGACTTTATTTACTTGTATCACCGATTCTTGCCGAAGTAAGAACATAAGCGCCCGAAAGAGAGGGATATCGCTGGTTATGACTGCGATGAATTTCTCAGACAATAATTGTGGGTCGGCCTGTGATGAAAGGTACCCCTGACGCAACCCGATCAATTTAGTTTTTATCTCCCTCTCACATTGATGCCGAAGGTCGTGCCGTTCAATCTCAATGCTATCGAGAATTTCGTTGCCATATGCTGTCTGGTGTATAATTTTGAAATTGAGAAATTCAATGGGAAAAACATCAAGTGACTCGGTGATATAGTCCGGGGTCATTATAAGAGGAGCAGCGACCTTTTTCTTGCCAAATTTTTTACCAAGTGGGGCAATTTCCTCTAAAAATTTTAAGTCCATATCTTTTAAAATAATTATAGAATTGACATCCGATTTGGAACTGTTGAAATCTTCAGTAATAGCGGAGCCGGTAACGACCAGGGAGTGAATCTTTGCCTGGTGCGTTGAAAGGATTTGCTCAAAAAAAGGCCGTATCGTCTCTACTGCTTTGGGGTTGACTTTGGTTAAATTTAAAGGTGTCACAGTGGTTTTTTCCTTTGGTGGCATTTATTCATTGGGCGCTGAGTTTTTTTAAGTACGGCACTAATTGAAAGTCATTTTATATAACATTTTCTGTGTAATGCCGAACTCCTTTTCAAGGCTCTCCATGTCAAGTTGAAACACGATCCAGTTGGAAATCTCATTGTTGTTATTTTTTATTTCAATTGCCAGTTCAGTCTCTTTGCTTCCTTGAGCACCGTCTGCGCCGGTTCGGTATAAATTTAGGATTTTGAAATTTTTCTTCTTGTCGCCAGTAAAATTAATACCGCTGTAATGTGTGTTAACACTAACATCATTTTTTGGCGCATTGGCGGTATAACCATGGGTAACAAGTTTAAGGTTATTAAGCACTAAAATACCATTTATTGAGAATTGTTCTGGGTGTGTTTTTTTAAAATATCGTTCGATTGTTTTTTGAACCTGTGATCTGTCCTCTATTGGTAATATCGGACTTATGTCACTGTATAAGAGTTTATAGTCATTGGTGATCCTATTCTGGAAGCTTTGCTTTTTGTGGTCAAGTATCTGTATTCCCTTAGAAAAGTTGCTAAGTCCGACGGAAAGAACGACCAGAAGTGAAGCAAGAACAGCAAAGGTTGGCAGGAAAATATGTTTTAGTTTACGGTATTTTTCTTCCAGCCTGACCAGGTTGGTAACGTTTCGGCTTAAGAAAATATAGCCCGCTATATTAAAGTGACCATCGTAAATCACGGTTGTGCTTGTCGATACGTAGCGCTCGTCGCCATCAGGACATCGGATCAGTAATATTTTTTCGGTAAGGTGTTTGCCGGCCTGGACATCTTCAATAAATTGGCGATACTCTTCCGGATTCTGAAATACATCTGAGACGGATTGGCCCTTCATCTCCTGCCAGACCCTGCCATGCAGGATTTCAGCTGCTTTATTCCAGGCCATGATTTTATTGCTGGTATCTGTCATAACCACAGCATCTGGCAATTGGTCACAAAACTCTTTCAAACCATGAGCAACCTGGGTTGTATCTTTTAAGCGCTGGGCGAGTGTGTGAATAATTTCCTGTGAAACTTCCGAGTATTTACGGAGAAATTCGGGGATAGAATCTTCAGGGATTTTAAGCAGTCTTGTCTCTGTTTGCGCAACAACAGAAGCCGTGCGATTGGTGTCGAGCAGATAACTCATCTCACCAAACAACTCACCAGAACGATAAATCTCGCCAATCTGTTTTTTGTTTTTTAAAAGCTTTAAGCTGCCATGAATAAGAATAAAAATGTCTTTTGAATCATCACCTTCTAAAAAGACAGGCTTGCTCTCGCTGTAAGTTTCCAGAAAATGACTTAAGGATTGATCGTTGATCAACTGTTGAATTCTAATCATCGTAGTTTTTTTGCCAGCAAGATAGTTATGTCGTGTGTGATTTCCGCCATTGCCAAAGCCATGGCCTGTGAAACAGCTAAAGGGCTTTTTTCCTGGCAGCGGATTTTTGAGCTGAAAGATTGTTGGGTCAATACCTGTTTTGTAACGTCTGGTTCAGCCTCCTTCACGACAGTAATTGTGACAGAAATTACAGCATACCAGTATGGTTCTTCATCGGATTCAATAAATTTATCGACTACACCTTCAAGACGATGGGTCGGCCTCAGGCGTCCTGATGGAGAAGTAACGGCCAGGAAAAGTTTGGAGGCTTGCAGATCTCTGGCCAGATAATATGAAACAATATCGGCCGGGGTTGTTCGCCATCGATGATAGGTGTAGGCGGATATTGTCGCTTTTTTTTCTTGATAGAGCATCTTGTCCGTTTGATATTCCGGAGATGAAGAAAAACGATCAACTGCTATAATTACCGGAATAACAGGGGCCTCATTAGCCGGTGGCGGTTCATAGTCGAGGGTATAATAGTCGATAGTAATGGGTGGCTGTTTTGATGGAAGACAGCCATAAAACAGCAGAGTACACAAAATGACAATGGCTGAGGTGAAGGCGATTTTACTTGGGAACTTGCTGATTATGCGGGGTTTGAGTCGATAATAAGGCGTCATGGATATACTCATAATGGATTATTGTATGCGTCTTGCCGGGGCATCCCCAAAGAGTAGCTGTGATGGCTGGTCGTTGAGTTGGTCGATCAGGTCGTTTAGTTTGCTGTTCGTTCGTTGTGTTTGTTGGCTTATAATAAGAAGCTGTTTGTTGAAAATATCAATAGTGTTTTCAGCAGCGCCTATCGTGTCGGATGCCTTGATGAGAAGTGGTTGAGTGGCAATAAGCAGTTCGTTGGTATCCTGGCGCAGGGCATGTAATGTGTTTTTTGCCTCAGTACTGAGCTCGGTAATATCTAAAGCCTGTACAGATTTATCAAGGTGCTCAAGTAAAGAGTTTAATCGTGCGGTTATTTGAGGGAGGTCTGAGTTGGAGAGAGTTGAGTTGAACTGTTCAAAGGTCAATTGGATTTGAGTCGAAAGACCTGTAATGTCAGTATCGGTAATTGCCTTGTCAATATGGTTTATGGTCTTTTTTACATCTGTAGCGAGACCGGCGATATCGATGGTTTTCAATTTCGTAACAATCTCTTCCACACTGCTAAAAAGTTGCTTGATATCTGATGAGCGCGCCGGAATAACGGGATATTCGGTGGGGAAATTCAGCTGAGTAATAATTTGACCTGAAGATTCATCTGTATCGTGGTCAAGCTCAATGAACATATTGCCTGTAATACCGACAACCTTGAGCTGGGCAACGACTTTATGCTGGAGCGTGAAATCATGTGAAAGCTCAATGACAACCTCGATTAAATGGGAGTCTGCAGCTACTTTAATACGCTGAACCCTGCCAATAGGCACACCTCGATACTTTACCGGTGCCTCCACTGTAAGACCCTGGACAGATTCATCAAAAAAAATCGAATAGAGATCACCTTTTTGGAAAAAATTACTCATTCCAAGCCAGATAACAGTGACCACAATAATGGAAAGACCGCAGGCCACAAAGAAGCCTACTATAAATTTGGTTTTCTTATCGTTCATAATAATAAATCGAGATCTCTACGTTGCTATGGTGCTTCAGGTTTTCGTCTAAAAAAGCGCTGTACGTAGCTGTTAAGACTGTGGTCTCGGAGTTGAAAGGGATCACCTTCAGCGACAATTCCCTTAATGTTTTTGTCAAGCATTATGACCCGGTCAGCTATGTTAAAAACACTAGATAACTCGTGTGTTACGATGATCATGGTAGTGCCTAAAGTGTGATTAATATGGAGCAGTAGGCGGTCAAGTTCTGCAGATGTAATCGGGTCAAGCCCGGCCGACGGTTCATCACAAAAAAGAATAGAGGGGTTAAGGGCCATGGCGCGTGCAAGGCCGGCTCTTTTTTTCATGCCCCCTGAAATTTCAGTTGGGAAATGGTTTTCATAGCCCAATAGACCCACCATATTAAGTTTCATTTTGACCAGACATTGAATGTTTTCTTCAGGAAGGCCGGAGTATTCACGTAATGGAAGCGCAACATTTTCAGCCAGGGTCATAGAGCCGAACAGGGCGCCGCTCTGAAATAAAATACCGCATTGTCGCAATACGGTATGAAGAGTTTTACTTGAGCCTCCAGTAACATCCATCTCGTTAATGACTATGGTTCCGGAAAGGGGTTGAAGTAATCCGATCATGTGTTTAAGAAGGGTGCTTTTCCCGCACCCACTGCCGCCTAAAATAATGAATATTTCACCGGCATTAACATCAAAATTGATACTTTTAAGAATTATCTGATTTTCAAAGCCGCAGGTAAGATCTCGAACCTGAATCAGGGATCGGGGCTTTTCGCGGAACATAGTCATTACCAGTACCTCAAAATAACGACCATGATAGAGTCAATGACAATGACCATGAATATGCTGGTAACTACGGCAGAAGTTGTGGCTTTGCCAACGTCGGCTGCGCCTTCTTTTACCTGAAATCCTCGCAGGCAGCCGATCCATGAGATAAACAGAGCAAATATTCCCCCTTTAAAGACCCCCCAGAATACATCAAAAAGTCTAAGAGTATTAATTGTTTGAGTGATGTAACCATCTACGGTGAGACCAAGCATGGTGATACCGACAATCAGCCCCCCCAAGATGGCAAATATGTCTGAAAATAAAATGAGGAGAGGAACCATCAACACCGTGGCGATAATTCGTGGTAGCACCAAAAACTGATGCGGATCTATACCCATTGTGAAAAGAGCATCAATCTCCTCAGAGATTTTCATTGAACCAATCTCTGCTGCAAATGCTGAAGAGGATCTGCCAGACACAATTATAGCGGTCATGATAGGCCCAAGTTCACGGGTCATACTTAAACCAACTAACGAGGCAACGTAAATATTTGCTCCGAACTGCTTGAGCTGCACTGAGGACATAAAAGCCATGATCAGGCCCAGTAGAAAACTTATAAGGGCAACAATGGGCAGGGCATCGACACCAACACGGCGCATATTATAAATGGTGTCATCAGTTCGAAACGATTTAGGCGACGCTAAGAGCCGAAAAAATGAGAATATCGTTTCGCCCAGAAAAGTCATGCCAAAAGAGAATTTCTTAATCGATACTAAAGTGGAAGACCCGATTTTGACAAATATATCCGGTGAAGATGATGGAGAGGCAAGAGGGGCGGTTAATTTGTCAAAACTGTGAATTTTGAATAACTCTTTGATAGTGTCGGAAACGTTTGTGAGATAAAAATTGCCTCCAGACGATAGGATTTTCTGTTTTATGCAGGCAAGCGATGAGATGCCGTAATCGTCAATGGCTTTGAGGTCAGAGAGATCGACAATTAATGAAGATGGTCTTTTTGAGGAGATTTCAATTTCTGCTAATTGCGTGAACCTGGCAGTATTTGAGGTGTTCAATTCACCCTCTATGGCCATGGTGAGTTCGTTGTTTCTGTTATCAGTAAGAGTAAAAAGAGGTTCTGATGACATACCTATTTTTCCTGGATATCGGTATTAGATTAGGTGCCGTCAAAAAACAACATGGCTATTTACGATGCATTACCTTATGGCTCCTTATGCCATATGACTAGATAAAACGGCCAGGTTATTTTCTGACAATGGCTTTACTAAAGAACAGGTTTGTTGTTTAGGCACCAGACTACTTGCAGACATCGCTTGAACGAAGGCTTTTTGCAATTTCTCTTGCTTGCTCTGCTGTAATTCCCATCTCGATTGCCTCATTCATTAAAGAGTCAAAGGCAATTTTATTGGAGTTTGTCATGCCTATGAGCACAGCATTCAAGGCGCTGTCGACTGCCATACCCCTATTTGACACCGCATTTCTGAAAATCTGGGCGGCAATTTCCTGGTTGTTTTTAATCTGGTTGGATAACTCTACGAAATCACTTTCAAACTCATTTTCAGTTGCACTGTCAGTGAGGCTTTCTTCGGTCTGGTCGCTATTACTATTTTGAACAGGGCTGATTTGAGCAGAGGGCTCTTTGGGAGAATTAATATCGCCTGGTGAGAACTGTGGCGTCACCTGTAGGTTCTGGTTGTTGGGTGCTGGTGAGTTGGTAGGGTGTCGGCTAAGGGAAAGATTCTGTCTGACAAAGTTTAATTCTGCATCACTGAAAATATGTGGAGCTTGAATGGGTTGGTTGATGCCGGAAGTGTTTGTGCCCGAGCCCGGTTCAGAAATAGTAACGATACCTGTGTTATTACTTACGGTAATACCACTACCGCCTTCAAAGACGACAGAGAGATTTGAGCCGGTTACCTGAGCGGCATACATGGAGCCTCTGATGCCGATATTCCCGGAAGGGGTCTCTGTGATAAATTTGTTGGGGGATGTTTTGGTCAATATTCCACCCATCACCCTGAAAACACCCTCAGAGACGGTAGTGGTAAGTTTGCCGGTTTTATCGTCGGCTAAATAATAATCTGAAATTTCAAAAATGCTTTTTGTGCCCAGGCTGATAATGGTGTTATCTGTGAATAAAATCTGTAGGCGCCCATTAATACCGGTTCTGATTGAATCATGAAGTTGTAGCGGGTCTTTTATGTGTAATTGTCGTGATAATCCATCTTTGTTAATGGCTTGAACGTCACCTCTAAGGGCAATCACCGAGGCGACAGGCATAAGAAGATTATCAGCTGCAAGCAAGCTCGAAGGTAAAAGCAGAATAATGATCGTCAGTGATAAAAGTAATTGCATGAGAATAAATAGTAGTATCAGTTCCCTGACGTGTCTAAAATGTGTTGTATGTTTATTCGAGCCTGTTGTGGTAGGTCATCAGCGCTTAAGACCTCCGAAAAATAGTGGCGGGCCGTTTTTAGTGCGCCAAGTTTGTAAAAGGCCTTGCCAAGTTCAATTTTTGCCTGAGTAGCGCCTGGATCAAGCAGTAATACCCGTTCAAAGGCCATTACTGCAGATTCGTTATCTGATATTGCCGCAGCCTCAATGCCGAGATTAAAATTTATTTCAATATTGTCGGGTTCTTGTCTGAAGGCGAGCCAATATGTTTCAAATGATTCATGGTGATGTCCAGACTCTGAAGAGCTTTGCGCCAAAGCTACAAGTGAGCTGACATCGCCGGCGTACGCACTGTTCAACAGTAGTATCAAAAGAATAACTGTAAGGTTGAAAAGACGCATAAGGCATAATTCCTAATTTTTTGAGGCATGGGCGAAAAAAAATAAATTGCGGATGTTGTCGGTTTGTGACAATCAACCTTAAAATCTAGTGATACTATAACATATTCGGTTCTCAAACATAAAAGGTAAAGAAAAATGTAACTTGTTATTTCTGTGGTGGCCCAAAATTGCGAAAACCACCAAAACGTAACTGAAGTTAAAGAATTTCAGTGTGAAACGTGCCTTGACTGAAATGTTTTCGCCTATTATATAAAATTAATAAACCACTTATATAACGGAGAAAAGGAGGCAAGCTAACGACATGTTGAACCGTACCGTATTTCTTGTTGTCTGTTTTGTTTTACTGTTTGGTGTGCAAAGCTACTCAGCTGAAACGATTAAAATAGGTGTTCCCGGGGCTCATAGTGGAGACCTGGCTTCATATGGACTGCCAACCATTAAAGCAGTTGAACTTGTCGTGAAGGAGATTAATGCCGGCGGCGGGGTTAACGGCAGACAGGTTGAAATTTATGCTGAAGATGATGCCTGTAAACCTGAAGTTGCTACCAATGCAGCCACAAAACTTGTTTCTATGAAAGTTGATGCAATTGTCGGCCATATATGCAGTGGTGCTACAAAGGCCGCTATGGGAATTTACAAAAATGCCAATCTGGTAGCTATCTCTCCGTCAGCCACAAATCCTGAATTAACTCAGAGCGGGGACTATCCAAATTTCTTTCGTACGATAGCTTCTGACGATTTGCAGGCAAGTACCCAGGTTGATTTTATTTTGAATAACTTGAAACTTACAAAAATCGCAGTTGTTCATGATAAGCAGGATTACGGAAAAGGTCTTGCCGAGTTTGCTAAACAATTTATTGAAAAATCCGGACGGGCACAAGTGGTGCTTTTTGAAGGGGTAACTTCCGGGGCTGTGGATTATTCCGCAATTGTCCAAAAGATCAAACGCTCTAAGGCTGAAATCGTTCTTTATGGCGGATATCACCCTGAGGCCTCAAAAATTATTACTCAAATGCGAAAGAAAAAAATGAAGACATTATTTATTTCTGGTGATGGTGTTAAAGCTGACACCTTTATTAAAGTTGCAGCACAGAATGCTGAAGGTATTTATGCTACTGGACAAGCGGACACCTCACAGAATTCTGTTATGATAAAAGCCAAGAATGATTTGAAAAAGGTTTACGGCGAAGACCCCGGTAATTTTTTTGAAAATGCCTATTCTGCAGCCTTAGCACTTTTGAATGCAATCGACAAAGCCGATTCAACCGATTACGACAAATTGGTGCATGCCCTGCGGAGTGAATATGTAGAAACTCCAGTCGGGAAAATTAGTTTTGATAAACATGGTGATGCGATAGGGGTTGGTTTTTCTGTATATCAGGTTAGGAACTCGGCATTTGTCGAGGTTAAATAGTGGTTGAACGAAAAGTGCATCAGTCAAAGTTAATAGATAGTTCTATCAATGTTATGATTTTATGGCTGCCTGGTGGAATATTTTATTGAACTTTTTTTGAGCGGTCTTACCCGAGGCAGTATCTATGCTCTTATCGCCCTCGGTTACACCATGGTATACGGCATAATTGGGCTTATTAATTTTGCCCATGGTGAGATTTATATGATAGGTGCATTTACCGCTCTTATATTCGCTAATCTACTTACGGTGTGGGGCTGGCCCACCGCTGCGATTCTTATTTGTGCCGGTTCAGCGGCCGTAATTTACTCCTGTGCCTATGGATATACAGTAGAGAAAATTGCCTATAAACCATTGAGAAACGCACCACGTCTCTCACCGCTGATCAGTGCGATTGGCATGTCAATTTTTCTGCAAAACTATGTTCTTCTTGCTCAGACCTCCGACTTTATGCCTTTCCCATCTTTAATCCCTGATTTTGACTTTATGGAACCTGTTGCCCATATTATTGGCTCTTCTGATTTGGTAATAATGGTGACAACTTTTGTTGTCATGCTTTTGCTTACTCTTATTATTAAATTTACTCGAATTGGCAAAGCAATGAGAGCCACAGCACAAGACAAGAAAATGGCACTTCTGATTGGGGTTGATGTTAATAAGGTGATCTCTGCAACCTTTGTTATTGGCTCAGGGCTTGCGGCTATCGGCGGTCTGCTTATTGCCTCGCATGTTGGCCAAATTAATTTTTATATAGGTTTTCTGGCCGGCATAAAGGCCTTTACAGCTGCAGTTCTAGGCGGGATTGGCAGCATGCCTGGGGCTATGTTAGGTGGATTGCTTCTGGGCTGGACAGAAAGTTTTGCCACGGGCTACGTGTCTAGTGATTATGAAGATGTGTTTGCATTTTCACTGTTGGTACTCATCTTGATTTTTAAGCCCAATGGGATTTTGGGTCGGAAGGAGGCTAAAAAGGTTTAACTGATGCGGGTTACTACCGAACTGAAAAAATCCCTTTATATTGCCTTATGGTTCATGTTTTTAACCTTCCCGATTTTGGTCATTAAGGTTGACCCGTTTGAAAAGACGGTATTGTGGCGATGGTATAATCTCGCTTTTGTAGGTATCTCAGTTTTTATTCTTTCATCTGCTACCCACCTGATCCGCAATAAAGAATCTCAACGGAGTAAAATCAGCATCCAAAAAACGGTTGCTAATCAATATGATTCATTTCAATCCACTTATCGTACTCCAAGGCTTAATCTCCTCTTGATTGTGGTTTTGTGTCTCTTTACCGTAGTGTTTCCATTTGTATTCTCCAGTTATCAAACAACTATTATGACCACAGCGTTACTGTATGTTGTTTTGGGCTTAGGGTTAAATATCGTGGTTGGGCTGGCCGGATTATTGGATTTGGGTTATGTGGCTTTTTATGCGGTAGGCGCCTACAGCTACGCCTTATTGAATGTACACTTTGGCCTTGGCTTCTGGTCAGCACTGCCAATAGGTGCCGTATTGGCCGCAGCTTTTGGCGTTTTGTTGGGTTTTCCTGTTCTCAGGCTCCGCGGTGACTATCTTGCCATTGTTACCCTTGGTTTCGGCGAGATTATTCGACTGATACTTGAAAACTGGAATGAATTTTCGTTCGGGCCCAGTGGCATTGCCAATATTCCTAAGCCAACTTTTTTTGGAACCACCTTTTCTATAGAATCGACCACCATTTACCTCTATTTTTTGGCTCTATTGCTTGTGCTGTTTACGATATTCGTAGTTGACAGGCTGCAAAATTCCAGGATAGGCAGAGCATGGATTGCCCTGCGTGAGGATGAGATCGCCTGTCAGGCTATGGGGATAGACCGAACTAAAACTAAACTGAGCGCCTTTGCTTTAGGGGCAACGTGGGCTGGTCTGGTAGGTGTTTTTTTTGCTGCGAAAACAACATTTATAAACCCTGCCAGTTTTACCTTTCTGGAGTCGGCTATTATTCTTTCGATTGTTGTACTTGGCGGCATGGGCTCAACTGTAGGAGTAATTGTTGGTGCTTTGGTTTTTATCTTATTGCCTGAATATCTTCGGGCATTTTCCGATTATCGAATGCTCCTTTTCGGTGCCATTATGGTCATCATGATGATCTACCGGCCACAGGGAATTATTCGGAAAGTCAGACGCTCATATAGTTATACAAGGTCGGCAGATAAAGGGTTTTACGATGGGTGATGTTTTGCTTGTCCGAAAACTTTCAATGTTCTTTGGTGGTTTAAGAGCTATCAACAGCGTTGATCTGGAAGTAGGCAGTGGAGAGATAGTTGCTCTGATTGGCCCAAATGGGGCTGGGAAAACCACCATTTTCAACTGTGTAACAGGCATTTATGCACCCAGCTCTGGAGATATCTTTGTTACAAACAGGGACGGCAAGGTCCAGCGCCTTAATGATTTGAAGCCTAATACGATCACTGAAAATGGTGTCGCCAGAACCTTTCAAAATATCCGCTTGTTCTCCGGTATGACCGTATTGGAAAATGTGATGATTGGCTGTCATTGTCGAAGCAAAGCCGGTATTGTCGCAGCGATTTTCAAATTTGCTTCAACCAGGAAAGAAGAGCAACTTGTAGTTAATAAAAGCTATGCCTTGTTAAAACAGATGGGATTGGATCATTGCGACGATGAGCTGGCTGGAAACTTGCCTTATGGTGCACAACGACGACTTGAAATAGCCAGAGCTTTGGCAACAGATCCAATTCTACTGCTTCTTGATGAACCAGCTGCTGGTTTAAACCACAATGAAACGTCTGAAATAAATGATTTAATTGTCAGTATCAGAGATATAAATAAGGTCTCTGTTTTGTTGATTGAGCATGATATGAAATTAGTTATGAATGTATCTGATCGAATTTATGTAATGGATTGTGGCGAAAAAATTGCTGAAGGAACTGCCGAAGAAATTCGTAATAACCCTGCGGTTATTAAAGCATATCTGGGTGAAGCGCCGTGCTGAACCTCTCGAAGGTCTTCTCAGGGTATGGAAATATTGTAACTGTCAGAGATGTTTCAATTCAATTTTCTGAAGGCGAAATCGTTGCCTTAATCGGCGCTAATGGTGCGGGTAAATCGACAATTCTGATGACTATTTGCGGTATTATCCCCGTGAGGTCAGGCAGTATTTATTTTAGAGGTCGACCGATTCACGGTCTGCCTCCGAATAAAATTGTGGAACTCGGCATAAGCCAGGTTCCTGAGGGACGACATATATTTCCACAACTTTCCGTGATGGAAAATCTTGAAATGGGTGCCTTTCTTCGTAAGGATCCTGTTGAGATTAAAAAAGATCTACACTATGTCTTCGATTTATTCCCAATCTTGGAAAAACGAAAAAGACAAGATGGGGGGACCTTGAGTGGTGGTGAACAGCAGATGCTCGCCATCTCACGAGCCCTGATGGCGAAGCCAAAACTTTTGCTGCTTGATGAACCCTCTCTTGGCCTTGCTCCAATAGTTATGAAACAGATATTTGATATAATTTTGAAGATCAATCGTGACCATAAAACAACGATTTTTCTTGTCGAACAAAATGCTAACTTGGCTTTACAGGTTTCCCATAGGGGATATGTGATGGAACATGGCGGGATTGTTCTTGCAGATAGTTCTGCTAACTTGGTGTCAAATAATGCGGTTAAAGAGGCGTATCTAGGTGTCTGATGAGTAAATAGTGTTATATCTGATGGGAAAGTCATCAACATGATCTGGTGAAGGGATCAGGAGTTGATCGTGAACATTAAGCCACTGGTATTCCGGGCGCAGACGATGCAGCTTGCCGTCTTCAGGAGGTTTTGAGTAAATTGAGTTTCTGTAAACTACGTGCAGCATAGCAACTCCATGATCATCTTTCATGTCAATCATGTAGCGTTCGACTAGTGTGTCAAACTTCAGGCCGTGCTCATAGGCAAGTTGAAACATATCTCCTAATGGAACGCGAATGAGTACATACTTGCTAACACCACGCTCACTTATTCTGGTCAGTGTTCTCGCCTCTGCACTGGCGACGTAGATAGTTGAAATAAAGTTCATTTTCTTTAATAATTGGGCAGCAACAACAGCCGCAGTTCTCCGTCCTCCTACCGAGTGATGAAATCCGTAATTTTCAAAAAGTTTATGATGGAGATGTTCTGCGTATTTTTCGCCACGTTCATATAAATCTTTGGCAATATAGCGCAGGCTTAAAGCCATATCCTCTGTCGCTTCGTCAATCGGCCAGTCTACCCGCACGTGAAAATGCGTCATCATATAGCGATTTTCTTTTTTGATTGATGGGTCGTTCTGGATAAGCAAGGCATAGTCAACGGGCCTGATAGTATCGACAAAATTGACAAAGCCAGGGTTGTTGAAGTACCGAAGGTTGTTCGTATATGTCTTGTTGAGCGAAATATATGGAAGTTGTTCAATGGTCTCCTTGGTTACTTTGTTTGAATCAAAGAAACGGAGAAATTTTTTAAAGTTGTTGGGTACGGTTCCTTCGCAGAATATAATAAAGAAATGGTTCTGCATGGCAAACTCTTGTTCTGCAACGCGAGCTCGTGGTTTTAACTCGCGTTTAAGTACGAAGGGGTAGGGAATACCAGCTTGGCAGAAATTACGGTACGAGTCAATGAGGGCAATTTTAGCGAGATTATTGTCCAACTGGTCGCGCAACACCTCGTAGAGGGAGCGACGCAGACGAAGACGTGTACTCAGGTGATATCTATAGGGCCAGGTAAGCATTAAGTTTGTTTGGTAATATCACGGCCATAGGTGCCGGAATGAAAACAGTGTTATGGTTTGCAGATTCTACAGGGTTTAAAACCTGCACTAACAGCTTCTGAATGTGAATTGAAAAGTGAAGTACAGGTGATTGAGTTAAAGCTTTTACAGTCGGTTTTGTGGAATACCTTACTCTTAGTGTTAGCGTATAAGGCAGTGCTGCAGGTTTGACATGCGGCAGCAGAAGCCGGTTTTTCAGTCCTAGTATAATAGTGTAGGGTGTCATCTGAATAGGCAGAGAACGTTTTCAATGTGGTTTTTGCCAGATTTAGTACGTCGTATTTTTTAAGTTTTTTGAGCTCTGGCAGGTTAAATTTGAGGTGTCCTTCAGTGGTACCTTTAAAATCGGCCAGTGAGTCGGGATCAAAGATACTTTTCAGGTAGTTCTCGACAGAGATTTTAGGTGCTCCAAATATAATTTTTTTAACTGTGTCAGCCTCAAGCTCAGTAATTGCGCCGTCGCACTCACATAAGGCATTGCCGTTTCCGTCGTAGTTATAGGCAACGATAGTGATGTTGCAAAAATTAGAGAAATACTCGTCGAATAAGATGTTTTGCAGTGACAAGTTTTTTGTGAACGAGAGATTTTTCATATGGTTTCCAATCGTAAGTTAGTGGCAGTTGATATAAAGATTGACAGATTGTAATCGACTGCATTCATTAGACAATGACATGCTGATTGATGTCAAATGTTATTTGAAAAATGTTTTTAAAGAAGATGGTGGAATGGGTTTGGCTACCTAATGAACTGTAGCCGATCTGCTATTTGAAACTTTCTGGCGATAGAGGGAGGATGATACTGAAGCAGCTGCCTTCATTAATGACACTTTTAACGGTGATTTTGCCTCCCAGGGCTTCAGTAAGCTTCTGGGCAAGAGTTAGGCTAAGGCCGAGACCGTTATACGGTCTGGAGTTTGAGCCATCTGCCTGACTGAATGACTCGAAAATTATTTGCAGTTTTGAATCGATTATCCCAATGCCGCTATCCGTTATGTCAACTATAAGGCAGTTGTGCTCATTGTCCTTTGTACCTGTAATTGTAATCTGTCCGGATTCAGTGAATTTAATTGCATTGTCGACAAGATAATTGATGATCTGCACCAGAAATATCTCATCGGTGATGAACTGTTCTGGAGTGTTCTCTTCGAGAGTGTAACTAAGTTGCAAGTTTTTTGCGGCAGCTTTCGGCATCTGTGAATGGGTAATATGGTTAAACAGGCTCTTCAAAGAAACTTCAGAGAGGTTCGGTCGAAGCATCTGAGAGTTGAGGCGTTTCAGGTCAAGAATTCGAATGGTGCTTGAGGTAAGATCATCGACAGCTTTGTGAATATAGTCAACATACTTGTGTAGTGATTTGTCTGTGATTTTTAACTCAAGTACGGTAGCTGTCGTGCTGATAATGTGAATCGGAGTTAAAAACTCATGGCTCATATTGTTACTGAAATTAAGTTTGTCCTGACGATGTTGTTCTGCTAATTGAGCTAAGAGTTTCTTTTCGATTTCTACTTCCTTCAAGACGGAAATGTCATCTTGGATAAGAATAAAATTTGTGATTTTGCTGACAGGATCTTTTATAGGGCTGATGGATAGGGCAACCCAAAACGTGCGGCCGTTGGTACTAAGCGATTGCAGTTCACCCTTCCAGGCATTGCCAGAGAGAAGCTGCTGCTTGATATCTGCAAATTGCGGACGGTTTTCAGAGGCAAATAGCCTCGAGATGTCTTCTCCTTGTATATCATGAAGGCTGAATCCTGATTTAGTCGAATACGATCTGTTAATATAAGTCACTTTGAACTCGTCATTGGTCATGATGATGGAGGTTGAACTACTATCAAGAGCTAATGACAGCTTGCTGATATAAGAGTTTTGGTTTTCAACTGATTCCTCAAGATAGTGCCGATAATTAATGGATTCACGTTCAAGATCCTTAAACCTTGTGCAACGTTCTACCAGGCAGGTCAGATCTGTGATGCCAAAAGGTTTCCGAAAGAAAAAATGGGCGCCTAGTTCATAACACTGCCGCATCTCATCATCATTACCATGACCAGTTAAAATTATCACAGCGTAAGGGTCATCAGGTTTAAGATTGATGGCTTTAAGAAACTCAATGCCGTTCATTTGAGGCATTGACAGGTCTAGAAGAATCAGATCCGGAACCAGATGCTTGAGCATGTTAATTGCTTCAAATCCGTTTGAGGCAGAGTGCAACTCGTAGGGCAGTAAGCTTAATGCTTTCTTTATTGAATAGATAATTGATGGTTCGTCATCTATGGCAAGTATTCTCTTGTTCGGCATTTACGGCTCATTGTTAAAGTTTATAAAGTACGAACATAAACGATATTTTGGCATAACGCAATAATTATTAATGCCAGTATATGGTCAGGCAATGGAGCTGCTGTAAATCTTTGTTCCGGTTCTATCAGGTGTAACAATTGTGCAATAAGATACTTTTATGGGAGTACTCAAAGAACTGCTCTGTGTCAAATTAACGGTTGTTATTCGTTAATCGGTTCGGCATCGATGGGAATTGGTCTTTTGTTTTTTGTGAGATCAGGAATAAATATTCTAAAAGGCAGCGTTAAGGTGTCAAGTATGAATTCAACTGCCGCACTTCCGACAGCACTGGGCTGAAGTGCTGTGGTCTCAGGATTAGCAAGAGGGCCTGAAACACCGACTGGAAAGGTGAAAATAGATTCTTTCTCACCGCCAATTGCCTTGCCGACCAAAGGAACGTTGGTAATAACGTTGTCTATCATCTTGAAAGGCGCAACAAAAAAAGTCAGATCAGTATTGAATTCGTTGTCGGCCAGGTCAATTGAACCACGACCAGTTAGATTTACGCCTTTTCCTTTTAAAACGGCACGTTCAAGTACCAGCGTATTCTTGTCAATATATGATTTTAAGACCAGGTCGCTATACATAAGGCCCTTGCCGTCGATATCGGGTGGCTCACCCCAGGCAAAAAGTTCAGTGAAATTAATAACGCTGAAAATATTGGAGAGAATATTCATTTTTTTAATAATGCCGCCCTCTGACGTTAATGACAGGTCGCCAGTGTTCCAGTTGCCGGGAAAACCTTCTATGTGCCCTTTTATTTTGAAAGGGCCTTTTATGATACTTTTTTGTTGCCCCATGCAGGGCAGAAACTCCTCGAAGTTAATCTCATCAGTGCCCGAGATAAAATCAAAAAAACTTTTCGATTCGTTATCGCCATTATAATAGGTGGCAGACATTTTCATGCCGCATAGATCACTTGGGAAAAATTGCAGTTTTATGTCGCCGGAATCAAATGAAATCGTGCCATAGGGATTTTTCCAGGTGTAAACATGTGGTGGTTGGCTTGGTAAGCTCTCTGTGTCAGCAGGTTGTTTGATATAGTTCAGCCGAAAAAAGTCAAAATCGAGTTTGCCTGAGAGCTGATCAATAAAGTCGGTATGTTCTTCCTGAGATAACAGACCATTCGAATTTGTGGGTTGCAGATTCTTTTTAATAAATTCTTTGTGAAGATCAAAGGCGGTTTTAATCTTATTGAAAGTCAGATTTTCTGAATGAAGGGAGATATCGAGAAGAAATTTATCTGTTGAATGGGTTATTTGGCCTTTTGCATCGAGGGTGTCACCCTCAATTTCTGAAGTGAACTGTTTTAACTGTATGGTGTTTCCTTCTCCGTTAAGCCGAATGTTTCTGGCAATAAGGGGAGGGGTGTCGGGTAGGTAGTTCCAGGAGAGATCATTGATCTCAAGGTATCCGGCATAGGTCGTATCCTTAGTTGGTTTTTTAGTGGATAGTTGACTGAAGACACCGTTGATCTGACCCTCTTTAAATATATTCTTCTCAAAAAATGAGTCTAAGGTTTTCATAGTAATGCCGCCCTGCCAGGTCAGCAGTGATCGACCGCTTTTCGATTGATCCAGGTAGGTGATTTTGCCCTGCATAACACCATCGTTAAAATTCAAACTGCTCAGGGATATATTTTTTTGTTTACTGATATCGATCAGCATTGATTTGGTATCGGATTGATTGATCTGGGCGATTATCTCACCATTAAGATGAAACGAATCAAAAGACGGCGCCGTGTTGGCTATTTGAAAATTATTTAAAGTCAGCGGTAGCCGTGGAAAGAATTCATCCGGAATCCAGCCTGTAGATCGCAGCCATTGTCCAAGTTTAGGTTTAACGATGCCATTCAGATCAATACGGCCATGCCAGTTGTCAAGCAAGGTGTGGCTATAGGTGCCGGACATAAATAAATTCTGGTCGAAAGAGTTGAAAATTCCTGAAAAGCGAACCTGCTTTGATGATAAAGTTCCCTGAACTATTTCACTGACAATAGCGGGAGGCAGGTACGGACTATGAATTGTTGTGTTGTTTAGTACGAATGCAGTCTCAAATTTCCATTTTTCAGGGTAGAGAGCTGGCCCCGAAAACTGTGTGTTGGAAAAATCAGCCACTCCAGTAATTGCTGTGATGACTTCGTGAAGGGCGTTTTTAAGATAGGCTTTGCCGGTGTTCACCTGAAGGAATGACTGATCGAAAAGAGTCTCGAGGTTAGCAGTGGCATCAAGTTCAGTAACTTGTATACTGATCTCATTTGCCCACTCAACTGAACCGGAGGTTTTTTTGATTGTCTGCCCGCCAACTTGCGCTTGAAAATCATCCCATACAACTTTGTCGGGTAAAATATCAAGCTTTCGGCCATCGAGTTTAAAAGGCCACGGCAGTCTGTCGTAAAATCCGGCAGCAGACAGATACGATATCTGAACAGTTGTTTCGACATTACCGAGTGTGTTGCCAAGGGTAAGGTTGCCTTTTGCTCTGCCGGAAATTTCGGAAAATTGACAGAGTTCGTTCTGAAAGGCGTCATCTTCAATGATTATTCCAAGCACATCCTGGAGATCCTGAAGATCAGCGTCCAGATTAATATCGAGATAAAAGGCATCATCTTGTTCAATAAGATCAAGCCATAAAGAGGCCTTTTTGCCGTGGGTGGAGCCAATGTCGGCCATCAGGTTTTTTCCGGCAAGGTAGCCATTGATAATACTGATTGGTCCGCTGGCACGATCAATGGCAAGACCAATATCCGAAATGTAAAGTGGAACATCAACAGCTTCAGCCCAAATTTTCATTTTATCAAGATATTCAAAGTCTGTGGTCGGTCCTTTGAAAATATAACGGGCAGTTTTGGCAAAACCACCTCTAACAACTGAGCAGGTTGTGGTGGCGGTTTCATTTTCAGGCCATAACGATAAAATCCGTGTCCGAACAGAGGCGAGATCGATATCATTTCCTGAAATATCTAGTGTCCACTCGGGTTCTTTCTGAAGAGAGTTATTACGTTTAGACACTTTACCTGAAAAGCTTGCGGCAGGATCTTCAAAATCAAAACGGTCGAACTCAAAAAAGAATTCATTGGCAAGTTTAGTGAAGGCAACATTGCCAATAGAGCGTATTTTGTAGCTCTCTCCATATGCAGTAAGGGAGAAAGGGGTATTGATTTCAGAAAAGTTCAGTTTGAAATTGTCTTTACCTAAACCTTCACAATGCATCCTAAGGGATATTCGTGAGTCATTTATCTGGTAATTTTTGTCTGCCTGATTGAATAATGGGGCAATATTTGTCTCGTTGGCACTTAAATCGAGACGGTAATATTTTTTGTTGAGATCGATGCGGCCAATTGCTTCAATTTTATCACTAAAACTTGATTGAAAGTTCCCATTAAATTTTAGTCGGTTACTGGTACTCTTAATTTTCAGGTTAAAGTCAGTAATTTCCAGTGGTTGGAGAGAGATGTTCGTGCCGCCAATTGTGTCAATTCGGGGTAATGTTATGGATCCTTCCGAAATAGCAAAGTTCAAATCTGGTATTGCTGATTTGCTTCTGATGTTATCGGCAGTTGGCAGATGTTTAAAGTGCAGGACTGGCTTAATGAGCTTGATGCGGCCTAACTGACCTTTGTCATCAAAAATAAATTTTAAGCGAGGAGTGAGTTGTATGAGAGGAACTTCTAAGGTGAATAGGTCTGATTTGGATTCGAAATGTTCAATGTACAGAGCAGGAAATGGTAACCAGTGCCACCTGATAGCGGCAAACCGGCAATCAAGACCATATGTTGTGATCAAGTCCCGGGTTATGCGATCCTGAAAGTGTTTTTGGTTGAGGAGTTTGGGGGTGAAATAGAGTGCTGTTAAAGCAATAACCAGAAGTAAAAGTAGTGCCGTCCTTTTTCTCATTTCCGATTAAGATTCTCGACAGTATCCATAAGGCAACTGATCGCCTGAATTACGAAAACTGTACACCAGCCTTACATTCAACCTTCGACTGGCATGTCCAGACAACAGTACCCTGACAGGGGAGGTCGTCAGCTGAAAAAGAGAGTACCTGCCCCAACTCAAATGGTGAGGAAGATATCAAACACATCCCGGTGTCACAGATATTTTCAACTCTAACTTTCAGTTCAGGTCCGCAGGCTGATGGATTATGGGCGTTTTGAATCACAACGTCAATCCAGTGGTTATCGCACTGGCGCCTGATAGCTCTTCGTCGTTCTTGATCTGTCATTATATGCCTACTTTAGATGTTGGATAATTTATGTCGGGCGGTTGTCATTCAGTTGTAACTGTACTACTTTTTACAGGGTACATGAACAAAAAAACAAAAAAAAGCGATGTTTACGATCTATACAATGGGGTCTATTACGATTGGTTGAAGGCGAGATACGAGTTGATACCTACAAGATAGCTCTTCGGTATGCCTTTAGTCGACCTGGTTTGTGCAGGTGGTTCTGAGTGAAATAACGGAAGAAGCAACGGAACTTACCGTATTTTTCTGCGGTGTAGTCGTTGCATCGGCACTTGTCGCAGCAAACGCTGTGGTCGTTCACCTCATCTATCCATTGCCAGTTGCCAAGCATGACAACAGAGGTCAGTTTGCGAAGGCAAACGTTGCATAGCCAAATTTTCTTATTTTGTTTAATTTGCCAAAGATGCATGCGTAGTTTAAACTCTGCTGATATAAGGAAGGTTAAGAGTTGGATTTTTAATCTATATCGGCTAATCTTCGAATCAGCATAAGATATAAATACATCCAGGGGTAGGCTATAGATGGATTTTGTGGAAATTACCGGTCAAATTGCACTTTATGGCAACCCTGTCATTTATGGCTTGTTCTTAATAGGTATTCTTGCCGGCTTATTGGGCACTACCAATATTTTCAGTAAATCGCCTGTCGGAACGGCCTATAGTCGTTATCTGCTTTACAGTTCCAACATCCTCTTCCTCCTTGGATTTGGACTGATCTGCTGGCTGCATTACCGAATTTATACGGAACTCCCTCTGCTTCTTCCTGAGTCGTTGTCGGGATGGATTAATAAGCAGATTACGTCCATGAACAGTCAGGCCGCCTATAGTTTTGCCCTTTATGATGCCAACAGTCCTCCTCGATATGCGATCCCGTTATGGATTGAAAACGAAAAATATTTCTTCTGGTTTATGTGCTACTCAGCAATGGCTCAAGCCGCCTTTAATCGTCTCAAGAATCACCGGATTCAAGGGGCTTTGCTGCTGTTCTTGGCTGCTCAGATTCTGATAATCTTTTTTGTGACGAATCCATTTGTTGATCCATTACCACAGTTTTTTGCTGAAATCACACCATGGTTTCAAAAGGGTTTGGCACCGATGGAACAATTTGGTCTGTTCATGAAGCTCTATCCTAAAATGATATTTTACTATAATGCCAGTTATATGTGGCTTCACCCCCCAATGCTATTTTTGTCATATGCAGCCATAACTATAACCTTTATCACCTCATCGTTTATGCTGATTAACAGGGAGCTTGAGGTCGAAATTCTAGGGTACGATTTTGCTAAGTTTGGCTATTTTATGCTGACTTTGGGAATGCTTCTCGGATATCCCTGGGCTCTAAAGGCTTGGGGGCCAAACTGGTGGTGGGATCCCAAAATATGCAGTTCAATTATGATGTGGGCTATATACAGCACCTATCTGCATACTCGGTTATATGCTAACAAAAAAAGTATGTGGTATTTTACCTCAATTCTTGGGATCTTATGTTTTTTAGCGATGCTATTTACTTTTGTAAGCTCATTCTTTTTCCCAGGTGAACACACATTTCAGTGATGTATATGGAAAACACAGGACCTACCCAAAAAGCTTCCTATGATTTTTATCTGATTCTTGCGACAGCAGTTGTCTTAGCAATTATTTCCGCCATCTGCATTTATGGGATGTTTTATTTTAAACATGCCCAGATTCAGAACATGCAGCCCCTGTTTAAAGCCCAGTACATGAACTCTATGAATGAGGTCGTGAGTCCGTTTATTATCTGTCTTATTTTATTGATTGGCATCTGTGTTCCCAAGCGGCTGCTGCCAACTACAATTTTGAACTGGTTCACCCTGGCGCTTGTTGTTCTTTTGGGTGTAGTCTCTTTTTACTATGGGATCATAACGGCCTTAAAGATCAATCTGATGGTGGCGCTTGCTGCACAGTTTGCGGTGCTGTGCCTGGCGTTGATTGGCAATCAGTATCTGCATTTTGAGAAAAAAGGGTATTGGGTCAGGGTTGGTTCATCGGCGATGCATCTTGGTATTATCCTCTTTATTCTCGATCTGTTTTATTATAAAAATCAAACTCTTCACCTTACCTTGTTCTGGGTTACAACAGTATCTACTGTCATAGGTATGCTTGGCTGCTTTTACTCGGAATCAATAGTCAACTGTATTAAAAAGATCCGCTCTTAAAGGCTTTTTCGTTCTCGCATCTGTTGTATTTTTTGGCGGTATTTCTCGGCATCACCAAAGTTTGCATAGTGATGATATCTGGGGGGAACGTCTTTGACTTTCCTTGCGTGCTTGATCGGACACCAGAACTCTTCTGTGCGTGACGCAATCTCCATTCCGTATGATAAAAGTCCGTTACCGTATCCACAGTAAATGCAGTTGAGCTTTTCAATTATATTCAGGTAGGCGAGGTGGTGCCTGTCAATGATCAGATAGTCTGAACGCTTGACTTTAGTAATGCCGTAAAGAGGGAAACATAAAGCCTGATAAACAGAGATGAACAGGTCGAGAAAAACCAGGGGAATGATAAGGCTATAGATAATTGGTGAAGTTATCATGAAAAGTATATTTGAGTTTCTAAAAAACTTATAGAGGTTTTCTTTGAACTCCTTTTGGGCTTGGAGTGCCTTTTTCTCCCATATAATTTTATTCTTTTGAAAACTGTAATTGAGTTTTTTTTGTGCCTTTTTCAGCTCCTCTTCGAATTCAATATGGAGCCCAGCCTGAAGCGTTTTAATTTTTTCCAGCAGGCTATCAATACGTTCATTCATGATGACGCTCCTTAAATGTTTTTGAATACGCTAGGCGTAGAGGATGCTTTAGGACACTTTGTTCCCAAGGGATGGCAATGAATTTAAGGATTTTGAGCTACAATATGCACCGTGCGATTGGCCTTGACAGGCGTTTTCGCTTAGAGCGCATCATCCGGATACTTGACCATTACGACGCTGATATTGTCCTTTTGCAGGAGGTTGATGTGGGTGTTCCCAGGTCACAAAGGCTAAATCTTGGCGATGAAATTGCCAAACAGCTCAAATATCCATACCATGCGATCGGCCTGAACGTCAAACTACGGAATGGAATGTACGGGAATGCAACCTTGAGTCGATTTCCAATTGTTGATGAAAGAAATATTGATCTGACAATTGGCTTCCGGAAGTCTCGCGGATGCCTGTTTACCAGACTGGAGCTGCCAGAGGCAAAAAGTGGCTGGGGGGCATTGGGACTGGCTGTCTTCAATTTGCACCTTGGTCTTGTTGCCCGGGAAAGGTTGCAGCAGTTGGAACTTTTATTCAGTTCCACTGAGTTTTTAAAAACGACATCTTCCGCACCGTGTCTGGTTGCCGGAGATTTCAATGACTGGAGGACAGTATTAACACCGATTTTTATCGATCGGCACTCTTTTAAATGTGCCACCGACCATGGGAGCCATAGCCGAAAACCCATGCTGACCTTCCCCTCTTTTGCTCCAGCAGTGGGGCTGGACAAAATTTTTTGCCGTGGTGAAATAGAGTCCCTCCATAGTTGGCGATGCCGTCTTATGGTCTCTAAAGTGGCAAGTGATCATTTGCCTGTTATTGCTGACCTTCAGTTACTGATTAACGGTGAACATCCATCGGCAAAATAGACCAAACCTCGGCCGGCCTCTCAGAAGGAAGACTAACGCTATTATGCACTCATTTATTCGGGTAAACAATCGCCTCGCCAACAGCATTGGTATTGATCACAAATAGTTATCCCGGTTTGAAAACAGGCGACATTGCCTTCCTTGCTCTGAATGGCGTGGATCAGTTCATTCTTTTTTAATTTGCCCGGTGCTACACCAATATTTTTGGCTATTGTTTTAATCTCTGTCATTTTCATTGGCTATACTCCTTTCTGCTTTCTTTATTATGAGGTGGTTTAAATTTACTATACTAACTTTGCCCTAAGCTTTCAGATTAAGTCAAGTAAAAAGTAAATATATAATATATCAATATATCGTTAGATAGATATGGTACTGTCAGATACTCAATTTTCTTGAAATGGTATTCTAACAAACAATGCAATGGCTCAGGGATAAATAGCGTGAAACCATGAATACGAATTTGCAGTTGATTCATGAGTTCTGGCCTCATTTTTTAATAACTGCGTTTACGCTTCTGGCTATGATGATGACTGCAGTTCATGTAGTTATGCTGAAGCGTGACTTTCGGGCGGCTGTTGGCTGGTTGGGTCTGATCTGGTTTGCCCCGATATTTGGTGTATGTTTGTACTGGTTATTTGGAATAAACAGAATACAGCGTCGGGCCAAGAAATTTTCCAGAGAGAGGAAGGCGCTGGGAATTCCTTCACAGGATTTTGTTGTTTCTCCGCATCAGATTGATACTATTTTTGGTCAGGAACGTTCCGTAAGTGCGCTCTGCCGTTTAACCGAAAAGGTGACTATGCGGCCGCTTTTGAGCGGTAATGCAATTGCCCCCCTCATTAACGGTGATCAGGCGTATCACGAAATGATAACAGCTATCGAGGGCGCTACAATTTCAATTTCCCTGTCCACATATATTTTTGCTAATGACTCATTAGGCAATAAATTCAGAGTAGCTCTTAGAGAGGCTGTACTGCGAGGAGTTGATGTTAGGGTGTTGATTGATGCTGTAGGGGCTCGGTATTCAATTCCATCCATCATTGGTGGGCTTAAGAGAGACGGTGTTCGCGTTTCCAGATTTATGAAAACACTGCTGCCATGGAGGTTTCGATATCTCAACCTGCGTAATCACAGAAAGATAATGGTGGTAGATGGAATTATCGGCTTTACCGGTGGGATAAATATTACAGAATTCTGTGTTACTGCAAACAATAAAAACTACACTGTTCAGGATATTCACTTTAAGATTCAGGGGCATGTGGTTGCTGAACTACAGCAGGTCTTTGTCGAAGACTGGCTGTTTAACGCCGGAGAAAATCTCCAGGGTCCTGCCTGGTTCCCCGTTTCTGAGACCCAAGGCGATGTGATTGCCCGTGGAATATCAGACGGCCCTGATGAAGATTTTGATAAGCTCAGATTTGTAATGATGGGGGCAATTGCGGGTGCCCGTTCTTCAATAAGGATTGCTACACCATATTTTGTGCCGGACAACGAAATGATCACGGCCCTGCAGATTGCTGCACTGCGGGGTGTAAAGGTCCAAATTCTACTTCCCGGCAAAACAAATCTTCGCATGGTTAAATGGGCCTCAGATGCGTCTCTCGTGGAACTGGTTCGATCTGGTTGCGAGGTGCTTTATACTGCTGCCCCGTTTGATCACTCAAAGCTAATGGTAATGGATGGTGAGTGGGTGTTGCTCGGTTCGGCGAACTGGGATGCCAGAAGTCTGCTGCTCAACTTTGAGTTCAATGTTGAATGTTATAATACAAAGCTTGCCCGGACAGTGGAGGGTATTCTCGATACCAAAGGAGTTAACTCTACAAGACCAACTCTTCGGGAGCTTGAGGGGAGAGGATTTTTCGTAATATTGAGAAATCGGTTTTTTAAACTGTTTACACCATATCTTTAATACTATGGGATACGTACCTCGTAATGTCCTTTGGAATCTCACATGAAGCCTATTTGGAAAAAATGCTATCTCTGGAATTGTTTTGCTATTGTATACTGTTTTTTTTACGTCGTTGTCTTCCCCCCACCTGCAAATGCTACTGAAGGTAAAAATCCTTGGACGCTCAGTTTTTATTTTGAGAATGATTTGTTTAATGGAACCGACAGCAACTACACGAACGGCGTTAAAATCTCTCTTATCTCTCCTGATCTCAAAAGGTTCGTTGAAAGCGGTAAATTGCCCCAATGGAGTATCGACTATGTAAATAAACTGCCCTTTATAAATGAGCCGAATCTCATTCGTCGTGTCGAGTTTTCATTAGGACAAAATATGTATACGCCCTCGGATATCATTCGTAAAGACCGGATCCTTGACGATCGGCCATATGCCGGCTGGACATACTTTGGGGCGGCATTTCACAGCAAAAGTAAAGCCATAATGGATACTTTCGAGTTTCAATTTGGTTTGATTGGGCCAGAGTCTTTTGCCGAAGAATCTCAAAAGAGTGTGCACGAATTAAGAAACCTGCAACGACCTAACGGATGGGACAATCAACTTAAAAATGAACCGGGAGTTGCTGCAATTTATGAGAGAAAATGGCGGCTGCCGTTTCTTTACAGGGCAAGCATACCCAACTTCGATTCCATCGCACACGCTGGCGGTGCTCTTGGCAATGTTTACACCTACGCCAATGGCGGCTTGGAGATGCGCCTGGGGTGGAATCTGCCGGAAGATTTTGGTGTTTCTCTGATCCGACCAGCCGGAAATACCAGATTCACCATAAAAAATGGCAAAACGGCCTATATTTTTGGAGCCGTTAACGGGCGTGCTGTTTTGCAGGATATTTTTTTAGACGGAAATACGTTTACTGATAGTCAGAGTGTTACGAAAGAACCATTTGTCGCAGATTTTGCCGGTGGTCTGGCAATTTACTTCGCAGGGTACAAGATCACCTGGACCCAGGTTTTACGTTCTCGGGAATTTAAAGAGCAACCGGACAATCATAGTTTTGGCTCATTGACACTATCCTTCTTTTATTAGTGGCTTTAAGTTTCTTCATTTTATAATGGTCTATATCCTGTGAAAATAAATATCAGCTACGTAATTCTTTTGACAAGGATAGAGGAATACTTATAATCAACTCTTCAATTCTTATTTTGAAATACTATAAAACGAGGGCTATCCAATGAAACGATATGTGTATCTGTTTGTTTTTCTTTTTCTTATGTCTGCCTGTTCAACCTATACAACACAATACGTGGGTTTCAGGCCTGCTTCTGATTATCCTAACTCCCATACGGTGGCTGGTGCTACCATTGGAGCAGAGGCTTTTGCCGATAATAAAGAGGCCAAACAGGCATTTGGGTTTGATATTAAAAAAGCCGGGCTTTTGCCTGTTCAAGTTGTTATGGATAATAAGTCTGGCGAGAGTATGGAGGTTGTCAGCGGTCAGACCTTTTTAGTCGACAACAACAATCGCTACTGGACTCTTATCCCGAATCAGGCTGCAGTAGAGCGTGTGTCTGAAGCTACAGAGATGGGAGCTTTTGCCTCAGGGGCAACGAAGGGGGCAACTCTAGGTGCCGCTGGTGGTGCAATACTTGGAGCAGCGTTCGGAATTCTTTCCGGGGATAATGTACTTGAATCAGCCGGAAAAGGGGCTGCTGTTGGTGGTGCCGGCGGAGCGGTTATCGGCGGCACAAAAAAAGGTACAGATCCTAAACAACGGCGCACAATTGCCGACGATATTCGTGATAAAGGACTTGAAGGGAAGAGCTTTCCGAATGACAGTCTGGCCAATGGTTTTTTGTTTTTCCCAGCAGAAGCTGAGACTGCCAAGGAACTCAAAGTGCAGATCAAAGAAAAAACCTCCGGGAAAATACACAGCCTTACCTTGGTTTTTTAATGGCACTTCACTTATGAAGACCATTCTCTCAACCGATAGATCACGCTCTTTAAGTCTATTGAAATGAACTCAAACGGGCAGCGCCGTGGTTTTCGCTAAAGTTATAAAGTTGTCTGGCATCTTGGATGAAACACTACATGAAATTTATCCTGCGCACTCTGGTCTTTCCAGCATGCGTTCTCCTTGTTCTTGCCGGACTGATTTATGGTAGTCGTTTTCTCCTGGTTAATTTTGCTGTTCAATCCATTGCCATTCCTTTTGCTGAAAAGTATCTGCCAGGCCTCGATCTGACAATAGCGTCTGTCCATTCTGATCTTATTTCATCCATAGAATTTAAAAACATACTAGTTGATTATCGCCTCGAAGATGGCAGTAATCTTCACACTGACCTGCCACAGCTACAGGTTAATTTCGCACTTTCTGATCTGAAAATAAATCTTTCAACCCTAATCTCTAAGGCACGGATTGTTGCCGACCTTCAATCTGCAAGATTCGATCTTCAATCAGCTTCTTCAACTTCTTCGTCATATGGTTTTGATCTCCCGGGTATCTCATTTCCCCTGCCTTCATTTTTGATCAGATTTGAGAGTGTGGTCATTGCCCGAGCAGATACGACTATCGGATTACGGGCAGGGGAGATATCGGTCTCGTCTCAATCTGTTACAACCGAGAATAGTGTACTGCCAATAGGTGTCACAGCTTCACGTATTGATCTTTCTTTTGGACACTATGAAACATCTGCCGAAGAGGTTCGGGTTGACTCCTTGTATCGTCCTGGTTCGTACGAAGTTGCTCTGTTAACTGTTGGCGGAGAAGAACTTGCTCGCGATCTAATAGTTAAAAGTGATGGCGAGAACATCTCCGTAAAGGCTGAAGTGACAGTTTGGGAAGGTAGGTCTAACTTTGAGGCGGTAATAGCAGAAGAGGCCCGAGTCACTTTTTCGATTTCAGGAATTAACCTAAAGAAAATTGATGTTGTTAGTTCCGGAGACACTATTGAAAAAACAGGAAATCTAGAAGGACGTGGCGTTCTCGCTTTCCCGATGGCAGAACCATATCGCCTGACCGGCGAGGTCTTTTTTTTACTTGAACAAGGAAAGTTGTTTGGGGTTCCTATCGATATATTTCGTTTACAGGCCAGTGCCGCAGATGGTCAGCTGCAGATAACTGAACTTAGTCTGAAAGCGCAGAAAGATCAGATACATATTGAAAAAAATGTCCTGCCGCTGGAACCTGTTCTCTCCGGAAATTGGTCGGAGTTGGTTGGAAAAGCAATTGGGCACTTTGAATTGTCAATTGCACGTCTGGGAAAGTATGAAACGCAGCTTCCGGAGCAAGTGAACGCCATTATAGAACGACATAAAGTTGATACCTTTCAAGCCAGTGGCAAATTGAACGAGGGTGTTTTATCGGTTCCTCATCTTCTGCTTAATTCAGAAAAAGTTTCTTTACGTGCTAATGGTATTGAGGCAGACCTCAACCCTTGGTCTGCTTCAAAAAGTTGGCAGGCGGTGCCGATTAAAGCGGACATACAAATTGATTCGACAGATGCTGACTACCTTACCGATTTTATACCGGAATTTGGTCCATTCAAAGGGATCTTAAAGGCAAATCTGCAGCTTGGAGGTGAGATCGGTGATCTGATAACTGATTTTTCAATTCAAGGACAGAAAATTACATATAAGAAAACGAACTTAGATTTTCTTGATCTTAGCGGGACAGTTCGTGATAGGGAAATTGATTTTGACGCAATCAGGGCGGTAAAAGGTCAAGACGCACTAGAGGGTGCCCTCAGTTATAGTTTTATGAGACCTAACGACACAACGGGAACGTTTAAAGTCAAGGTTTTTGAAATTGATAACTATCTGTCGGAAGGCATAAGAGAGCAAAGTCAACTGCAGGGTGATTTAACTGGGGAATTGGATTTTAGAAGGGTAAATGGACGTTTTTCAGGGGAATTTGCATTTGATTCTGACTCACTTTCTTATACTGGGGAAAGAATTGAACAGATCAAAGTTGATGCACAACTGTCAGGTAACGATCTCACAATTCGATCCTTTACTGGTCGATATCCTGGTCAGGATTTTACTGTCTCATCTCTTGCCGGGGAAATTGCCTTTAACCGGGAATGGGACCAATTTGTGGCTTATCTAAACAGTTTTTCATCAACCTATAGAGGGAAGAATATTGTCTTGCTGAATTCGGCCCAATTTAGTTATCAAACCGGACAAATATCGACGCTAGAGCCGATCGTCTTCCAGTATGAGGCCGGGAGAGCTTCAATTGCAGGACTGGCGTCAACTGACCAGGTTGACTTGCGGTTAACAGGCGATATAGCTGATGGTGCTGATTTCATGGTTGGTATTGGCCAACCGGAATTCTCCTTTGGAACGGCTTCAATGAAGGTTGGAATAAAAGGTAGCCTTCAAGATCCTGCAATTAAATTTTCAGGAAACATCAAACAAATTAAAGCCAAAGATGCCCCTCCCCTTGATGGCTTTTTTGATGTTTCGTTAGCTGCTGGTACTCTGAAAATTATTAAATTCGTTTTGAGCGATGATGTCTCTCCGAGACTGCAGCTGCATGGGGAGTTGCCGATATCGATAGAAGACAGAAAAATAGAGTTTACCAATGGCCCACTGCAGCTATTTGGAGATATTGATCTGCAGTCATCTCCACTTATTTCATGGTTTTTTCATGATAAGATTGTCCAAGTAGGTACAGTTTCAGGTAAAATCGATCTTCACGGTACACGGCAGAATCCCCTTGGCGTCTTGCAGTTGAAGGCAGACAATCTCATACTACAAGACAGCTCCGGTTGGTTGCCCTCAGAACCAATATCGGTGGATATTGCCGTAAAAGGCGAAAAGAACAAAATATCTGTGGCTCAATCTACAATTGTTTCTGATAGTTCCTCTATTGTGCTCCAGGGATCAATTTTCGCTAATGGTCTGCTTGATAATGAGTTTTGGGCGGATGGGAAAGAGTCCGTTCTGGACGCTGGTCTTGATCTTAAAGGAACTATTACCTTTAAAGATATCAGCTGGCTGGCTGACCGTCTTGAGCTGTTACGCCGTATTTCTGGCCGGGCAGATGCCGACTTTAAGCTTACCGGAACTTTGGCAAACCCACTTGTCGATGCGCAAATCTCCCTGCGGAATGGGGCAATGCGCTTTAGTAATGATATGCCCGCCCTACAAGAAGTTGGCTTACAGGCCAAGATAGTTGACTCAGTTGTTACGATCAGTCATTTTGCCGGCAGTCTTGGGGGCGCCCCTCTCATGGGTAAGGGGACAATTTCTCTGCTTGGAGATGATGGGCAGGTTTCTCTTGATCTTCAGGTTAGTGGAAGTGATCTCCTTTTTTACAGGTCAGAGGGTGTTACAATTCGGGGAGATGCGTCATTAAAGGTTTACGGTATTTCTGATCGCCCTTCCATAGATGGTAGCATTGTCCTTACCGATACTCGAGTTACCAAAAACATCGATTTTATATCGTCTTTACTTTCAGGATTTTCTTCTCGGGCAACCCCGCCGCCACAGTTTCCGGCCTTTACCGATCCGCCCTTGCGGGATGCTGTTTTTAACCTGACGCTTACATCTAAAGAGCCGGTTGCTATAGCCAATAATATGCTGCGGGGAAAAATTACCCCACAACTTGAGTTGCATGGCACCGGTGAAGTGCCGTTTTTAACAGGGAAAATCTATATAGCTGAGACTAATCTTGTCTTACCGGCTGGAAAGGTAAAGATGGATGCCGGAGTTGTGCAGTTTTTAGAAACTGATCCGGATAGGCCTGTTCTTGAATTAAATGGTACAGCAAAAATGATGGGCTATGATATCGTCATAGGCATATCAGGTGTGTATGATGCACCTGTTATTATGCTTTCCTCCACACCTTCTTTGTCAAATGAAGAGCTTTTGATGTTACTTTTAGCTGGTAAGCGTCCATCAGGACTTAACAACCCTCAGAATCAGTCAAAAAACTATTCAGGTGTTGCTGTCTACCTTGGTGAAAACTTGCTGAAGAGTATCTGGGGTAGCGATACTAATGAGACAACTGTTCCAGATCGTTTACAGATTGAAATCGGCAAAAATATTACTCAACAGGGTGAAGAGACTATAGAGGCGCAATTTGTCCTGGCTGAAAATATTAGAAATGGTCAAAATGCTCTGCTTTTGACCGGTGAAAAAGATGTGTGGGATAAATATAATGGCGGTCTTCGCCTGGTTTTTAAATTCAAATAACTGATGCGTTTACTCACTAATGTTGTGATACCTATCATTTCTAAAAATAGAGCCTTTTACGTCTTTTTTTTCATTCTGCTCATGGCGTTAATGGTTCCAAGCCGATTCTGTCTGGCGGTAGACGGTACGGCTTTTCTTAAAACTCTATTTCCACATCAGGAAAGTAAGCAGTTTTCCTTCTCGTTACGATTTGATGGTAATACCTTTTTCAAGGACGCCGAGCTTATTGCTTTTGCCCAGGAAGAGTTGCAGATATTTGAGACAAACAGCATGAAAAAAACCGCTGTTGACGACGCTGCTTTTAAGATGGAGTTAGCCTATCGTCTGGCTGGTTATCCCGCAGTACTTGTGACCTATCATATATCTGAGCAACAAGGTCAATACGATCTTCTTTTTTCAGTTTTTGAATGGGGGCGTGTTTTACTGAAATCAGTGCATATTGAAGGAAATAGTTCGTATACGGAAAGGTATCTTCTTGGGTTGGATAAGAAACTGATGGCCCAGTTGGACAAACAGGTGCCGTTTCCTTATGTGGAGCAACAGCTTCAGTCTTTTGCTGGCAGTCTGGTTGATTTTTATTTGGCGGAAGGTTTTCTTGATGTTACAGTAAATTTGCCTGAACTGATTGCAGATGCTACTGAAGAGACGTTTGCTTTGATCAATATACTAATTAACGAAGGCCCACAATACAGGGTTGGTGAAATTCGCAGCTCAGCTGATATCCAGGATCAGATCCAGGATATTACCGCCGCATTTGAGAACACTGCCTACAATCCTCGGCTGAAACTTCTGCTGAGAAGCAGGATTCAGGAACAGTTTCAAAATAAGGGTTTTAGTGATGTGAGCACGGCAGTCGATACAATTAAACGACCAGAAACAAAAGTGATGGATCTTGTCGTTGATGTCCAACAAGGCGAGCCAACATCGATACAGGAGATTGTTGTGCAGGGTAACGATGGGATCTCTGAAGAGTATATCCGCAGGAGAATTAAGCTTGCTGTCGGCCAGCCTTACACCTTGGAAACTGAGAGAGCCAGCTTCTCTGGGCTTTACCAGACCGGTCTTTTTGCCAAGGTGCATTTTGCGCTTGAACAGCTCGATAAACCAGGCAATAAGAAGCTGATAGTTGAAGTAGAAGAGAAACCGGCAAAGGAGTTCTTTATTGAACCAGGGTGGGGCTCCTATGAGTTGCTGAGAGTTGCGGTCGGTTATACCGATAAAAACCTGTTTGGTACCGGCAGAAGCTTTCGTTTAGATAATAATGTATCATCAAAAAGTAGTCAGGTATTGGCGGGATTTACTGACCACTACTTTCTGAATACCACTATTTTAGCGGATCTCCCAATTTATTATCGTTACCGGAAAGAACCTGACTACGCAATTGAAGAGAATGGCGTTGGGATGTTCCTCTCAAAAAAATTCGACAATAAATCCCGAGTTAGCGGAGGATATTCGTACAGCGCTAAAAAGATCACTGACATTGAGACTACTCTTGATCCACTGTATATCGACAATAACTATACTAATGCCGCACTTACCCTGAGCTTGAGCAGAGATACCCGCGATGATTTTTTTCTCCCTAAAAGCGGCTATCACGGTAATGTCTCACTGGAATATGCTGACACAATAATCGGTGGCGATCTTTCGTACCTGCGCTTTACGACAAGCGTTCGTAATTTTAAGAAAATTCAGGATCAATTGGTATTAGCCATGCGATACAATATGGGTGTTGTTCTGCCTGGCCCAGGCCAAGACGGCATTCCGTTGGATGAACGGTTTTTTAATGGAGGTGAAAACTCAGTTCGAAGTTTTCGCGAGTCACAACTCGGTACTAAGGACAGTTCCGGAGCCTCTCTTGGTGGTACGGCGTTTAATACGATTTCAGTTGAGCTTCGCCGCACCTTTACTACTCATATAGCCGGGACATTTTTCATTGATGCCGGTAATATATCGCCAAATAAGACCACCAATGATGGGGTGTCGTCGTTGGCCGATACTCGTCAAAAGCTCATTGATGCTACCTGGAAGGATTTTTTCAGTGATTTCCGATATGGAGTTGGCTGCGGTATCCAGTATCTTCTTCCCATTGGTCCAGCAAGGTTCGATGTGGCCTTTAACCCAGACAGCAGACCTGAAACCGAAAGTGAATATGCTTTTCACCTGAGTATCGGCATGGCGTTTTGAGCTGATGATTTTCTAAAAGAGTACGAGGGAGTGATGATATGCCCAAACATCTTTTGTTACCTATAAACATTGATCAGCATATGATCTGAAGAGTGAATATGACAGAACCTGACAACAAAAATACCAGTGTCCCCGGCCGTTTCACCAAACTGAAAACCTTTTTTATCACAGGAGTTGTTGTTATTACCCCCATTGGTTTAACCTTCCTGGTTGTCCAGTGGTTTGTGAACCGCATTGATTCATTTTTGTATAAAATTTTACCCCATGCCTATCAGCCGGATAGTTTGTTTGGCTTTCATATTCCAGGCTTTGGTTTGATTCTAAGTTTTATACTTGTTATTTCTACTGGTTTTCTAGCCACCAATTTTTTGGGCAGGCAAGCTGTTCTCTATGCTGATCGAATCGTTCAGCGTATTCCATTGGTTAACTCAATCTACACCCTCTTTAAACAGGTTATGGACACAACCCTTGGCAAGGGGAATAAGGGGTTTCGTAAACCTGTTCTTCTTGAGTACCCCAGAAAAGATGTCTGGGCAATCGGCTTTATGACAGGTGTTGCGACTGGTGAAATTCAGGATATTACAAAACACAACCTCCTAAATATTTTTATTCCGACTACACCCAACCCGACCTCCGGGTTCTACATTCTAGTTCCGGATAAAGATGTTATTCCCTTGTCTATGACCGTTGAGGATGCCTTTAAATTAATTATATCTGGTGGCATGGTGTCACCCAAGGTGCTGGCACCAAAGGGAAATAGTGGTGCTGTGAATATTTGAACTGTTACCTGAAATTGAAAGTTGTCTACAGAATAATGACAAATAGAGGTGGTTATATGAATATTAAGCTCATCTTCATTCTTACCTTAGTTGGCATGGCTGTTCTTTTTGTTGTACAAAATGTCGCGATAGTTGAAATTCAATTTTTTATCTGGTCTTTGGCTGTCTCCAGGGCGATTTTGATATTTCTCGTTCTTGCCGTTGGGATCATTGTCGGCTGGCTTCTCCATAGTTATGCTACCCATATTGAGAATAATAAAAATGAACATGTCGGCCTGACAGATAAGCCGCCCAAACCTTAATACTGCTTACCAAAGTTAGGTGCTATTTGGCGTAAACAAATGAGATAATAAAAGGAGACAAAATGACTATTACCCTGTCAAAGCTTCCGTACGACAAAGATGGATTGGCTCCATACATCAGTTCCAACACCTTGGATTTTCATTTATTGATAATCTCATCAATTGGGATTTCGCTAATGAGAGCCTTTCGTCGATGTAGTAAATCTACTGCTTAAGAGAGGCGCCGATATTGGACATTCATAGGAGGGGGAAATATGAATTTTATTAGTGAATATTTGCATAAAGTCAGTTGGGAGAGCTTAATACAAACATGCATTAAGATTAGTATTATTCTGTTTTTGGCCCGCCTCAGTATGTTTCTTCTGCAAAAATTTCTTCTACGTCTGGAAAAGAAACTTCTAACTCAGGGGCAGGAAGCCGGCGAACCACCCACCGAATCAGCAAAAAGAATTGAAACTGTCATTCGATTAGTCAGGCAGGCGTCTCTGTTGGCATTGTGGACTACTGTAGTTTTAATTGTTCTTAAAGAGGTTGGTGTCGAAATTGGGCCAATACTTGCGAGTGCTGGAGTTCTTGGTTTGGCGATTGGTTTTGGTGCCCAAAATCTGGTTAAAGATGTGATATCGGGATTCTTTTTTATTCTCGAAAACCAGGTGCGAGTTGGCGACGTTGCAATCATCAATGGAACCGGTGGTTTAGTCGAAAAAATAAATTTTCGTACAATTATTCTGCGCGACCTCTCAGGTATAGTTCATATATTCCCTAACGGATCTATCCAGACATTGAGTAATCTCACCAATGAGTGGTCGGCATACGTTTTTGATATTGGTGTTGCTTATAAAGAAAACACGGACCAGGTTATTGAGGTCATGAATAAGGTCGGCACGGAGATGCTGGCTGATGAGAATTTTGGGATTTATATGCTGGAACCTCCAGAAATATTTGGAGTTGATAAATTTGATAATTCAGCGGTTATCATTAAGGGAAGGATAAAAACAAAACCGATTCGTCAATGGCTGGTGGGGCGCGAATATTTGCGACGAATTAAACTGGCCTTTGATGCAAATGGTATAGAAATCCCTTTTCCGCACCAGACAATTTATTTTGGTGAAGCGAGCAAGCCGATTGAGGTGCAGTTACTTGAAAAGTTTAAAGAAGCGCAGCGACAATAAGAGTATTATGGGTTTTATTGATCTGGACAATTTTAAGTATGCGACAGCTATGGTGAGGGTACGGTAGATATAAAATTGGTGATAGTTTCAAATACACCCTTGCGGATCAGCATTATAGCAATAGCAACCAGTAAAAGGCTTGCAACCTTTGACACAATTCTTGTTCCAGTTCGTCCGAGCCACTTAGTCAATGGTTCGGAAAACCAGAACACTATTCCAGCTATAGCAATATTTGCTATTGTGGCACTGGCAGTGACCAGATTACCATGAGTACTGGCTAAAAGAATGCAGGTGGTTAGTACGGCAGGTCCGGTAATCAGGGGGATGCCAATCGGCACAGCGCCAAGGCTTTCCGGGTCAGGCTTGCGCTGCCTTTTTTCACCCGTCAAGAGGTCTCCCAAAGAGATTGTCAGAAGTAGAATTCCTCCTGCTATCATGAAGTCAGGGATAGCCACACCTAAAAACACCAGAAGTGTGGGGCCGGTGAAAAGAAAAAGAAGGGCAACCGGTGCTGCTGTGAAGACTGACTGTAGAATAATATATCGTCTACGTTGAGTTTCCAGATCATTAGTAAGGCTGATGAACAGCGGCAGGATTCCTATGGCATCAACGGCGACGAAAAGCGGTACAAAACAGATCCAGAATTCATACATTACTTCGTTCATGGCAGTATTTTTTGTGTGTCTGGTGACAGGTGTTTACAGATAGATCTATCACCAATGAGTCCGGCCGTTTTTATGGAGGCAATCGCATCACCGAAAATCTTAATATCTTTGTCAATTTTCAGCCCTGTCACGGCCATCTGGTTTTCCTGATCGAGGGTAAATGATTTGACTTCACCAATTTTTATGCCATGCATTTCAATGGGGTTTCCTGTTCTGAGCCCATTGACCGTAGAGAATTTTGCGTAGAGCAGGTAGCTGTTGCTGTTGAGCAGATCAATATTACCCAGCTTAACGCTCATGAAGACAATAAGAGTAATTCCAGTCAGCACAAAACACCCTGCTATGAGTTCCTGAATGTTCTTTTTCATTTCAATCACCACCTAAGGGTATATATACTATATCTTTCTGATTTTTTGCTGCCAAAGTTACAATATCATTTAATGCATCTTGACGAGGCAGTCCTTCAGCGATTCCGGCCATGATTTTGATGACGCAGCGCTTCGAGCTGTTGTGCAATGGGAGAAAAGGCGACCTGCCGACAGCATCTTCAAGCCAGATAACAAAGTCATCTACAAGTTTTGTCGCCTCTGTTATATCCGAAAAGGTAAGAAATGTAATAAAGACATTACGTTTTTGGCGGGTAGAAAAGGCACCGACATCATTAAAGTATTCATTTAGATAGTCGCCAAATTTTTTGAGGATTGTTTGCCCTGCATCATGACCTGCGGCCATACATAAAGAACTGAAATCTGAGAGCGTGAAAACTGCAATGATGTACTTTTCGTCAGGTGATTTACGGTTTAATGTGCTTTGGTAACGAGCTTTAAACGATCGAAGAGAGTAAGTGTCGGCAATCATGCTCAAGATCGCATTTCTTCGGATAATATCCTGGCCGGTAGTTGGTTCATCAAAGAGGACAATTTCAGGGTCAGTCACCAGTGCGCAACCAAGATAATCAATCCACCGCGGATGTCTTCCATCACGATGCTTGACTGTACACGGTAAAAATACGTTCCTTTGTCTAGGCCTAACAAGAGAACGCTGCTCAGATAGGCCCCCATAATTCCAACTAAGTCAAATAATGTAGTCAGTATCGGGAAACTGATAACTGCGGCCATAAGGCGCGGACTGACCAGATAACGAACCGGATTAATCCCCATGGTTGTTAAGGCGTCAATTTGCTCAGTTATTCTTTGGACGCCGATCTCAGTCGACATTGCAGAACCTGCACGGGCAGTGATCATGATAGCTGCTAGCACAGGTCCAAGTTCACGGATCAGGGTGAGACTGACGGCAGAACCCAAGGCTCCTACTGCTCCAAACTTGATTAGGGTGTAGTAGAGCTGTAAGCCAAGAACCATACCGGTAAAAAGGGCAACCAGTGTGATAATTATGGTTGAGCTCACTCCAATAGAATAGATGTGCTGCGCAATTGATCGAAGCTGTTTTCTTTGAAAAATCAGGAATAGGGCAGAAGTGGTGAAAAGGGAGTATTGCCCAAGAGAGCGAATTGGATTGAGGGCGTACGTTGCTAATTTTGAGGTATTTTTAGGCATGATTTGCAGATTGTCTCACTATTGATCAGCAGAGTGGCTGTCTCGTTTCTTCAATTATGCATAAAAAAATCGCCTAAGTTAAAAATAGTATGACACTAAAACTAACTTTGTGATAGCATAATGTAAATGAATCTTACTATTAAGGTGGTGTCCAGTAAATATAGACCCAAAGGACTGTAGCTGAGTAAGTGCAAACGAATTACGAAATGAAAATGTAAAACTCATTCTAGCCGGGTGGTGTGTGAAAGTTCCTTTTTTTTCATGCCGCTAAAGGTGAATATCCGATGATATTCAAAGTGTTCCCGAAGAAAAAACTGTCATCACTTTACGAGCTGCTTGCCTACAATATTGTTGTTGGTCCCATCCTGAAAGGCACAGATCGTGACGGAAAATCTCTTTATGATTTTGACGTGGTCTACGGTTTCGATGAGCTTGTTCTCGGTTATACCTCTACCATCCACTCCGCTAAGCGTTTTGTCCTTCCGTACCAGGAGAATCTTTCCTCATTTGAAATAAGTGCCTCAGACTGGCAGAAAAATACAGATATCAATGTCTATAAACCGCTGGTTTTTTTTGGCATGCATGCCTGTGACATTAACGCTCTCAATAAACTGGATATGGTGCAGGCTGAAAGTGTTTATCCGAATCCATATTACATTGGCAAACGAAAATCCATGTTCATTATTGGTATAAACTGCACACCCGAGCCTCAATGTTTTTGCCAATCGATGGGGACAGATACTGCTCTGCATGGTTTTGATCTGTTTATTACTGACATTGGTGAAAAATATTTTGTCGAGATTTTAACCTCTCAGGCCTTTGAGCTTATAAAAAAGATCAGTGGCAAAGAACCAAGCCAAATTGATCATCAGCGCTATAAACATGTTTCCTCCCAAAAGAATAAGCTGTTTACCACCACAGTGGATAGTTCCGATCTGACTAAGATTCTTGACCTGGAGTTTGACTCGAAGGCCTGGCAGATCTGGGGCGATAAGTGTCTGTCTTGCGGAACCTGCGCTAATGTCTGCCCAACCTGCTACTGCTATGGTGTCGAGGAAAATGTTGATATGGACCTGAAGGGTGCGACAAAAACTAAAACACTTCACTCTTGCAATCTACTGGACTTTGCATCAGTTGCAGGGGGCCATAATTTCAGACCGGAAAGCGCCACCAGGTTAAAGTATCGTTATTATCATAAACACCGCGGTTTCGTAGAGGCCTTTGAAGAGGCACTTTGTGTCGGATGCGGTCGTTGTGGAGAGTCCTGTCTGTCTGATATTACACCCGCAGAAGTTATAGCGAGTGTCCGGAACGAGGTCTAGTGTTGTGCTGAATCGGTCTGCCTATACAGATATTCTAAGCGAAAACAAGATGAACCGCCGAAAGGGCGATACTGGTGGGGCCTTTGAATATGCCTACAAAGCAGAAATTACAAACATCTACTCGCTTACTCAAAATGAAAAACTTTACCAGATACAAATTTGCGACCCTGATTTAGGCGATCGCTTTACCTTTAAACCTGGTCAGTTTGTTATGCTGGAACTGCCCGGCATTGGTGAAGCCCCTTTTTCTATCTCTTCTTCACCGTCAACCACTGGTAAGTTTGAGCTCTGTATTCGTAAAGTCGGCAACTTGACAAACTTTCTGGATAAAGTGCAGCGCGGAGCTCGAGTAGGAATTTCCGGACCATTTGGAACTCATTTCCCGGTCGAACAGATGGTCGGCCAGAATATCCTTCTGATTGCCGGCGGTCTTGGTATTGTCCCCCTACGTTCCCCCCTTCTTGCAGTCCTTGAAAACAGGAGCCGATACGGTCAGGTTGACATCATGTATGGTGCAAAAAGCCCCGAACAGCTCTTGTTTACATATCAGTATGAAGGATGGCGTCGATTTGACATAAACTTGACTGTTACTGTCGATAATGCCGACCAATCGTGGGATGGCCACGTCGGTTTGATTACTGAAATTATTCAGCCGAGGATCAACGAAAGTGCTTCACTTGCGGATACTACGTACGCCATCGTTTGTGGGCCTCCGGTAATGTTCCGTTCTGTCTGTAATATGTTGATGGATGCCGGATTGCCCATGGGGAAAATGTTTGTTTCACTTGAACGGAGGATGCATTGCGGACGAGGGAAATGCTGTCGGTGTAACATCGGATCTACCTATACCTGTCTTGATGGGCCAGTTTTTGATTACTGGTCAGTAATGAATCTGAAAGAGGCGATATGAATGGCTGGCCCAATTTCATTCCTTGGTGTTCCTTTGAAACGTCCGAAAGTTGCTTTTTTTGAATTTACAGCATGCGAAGGGTGCCAGTTACAAATTCTTAATAATGAACATACCTTGATCGGTTTTTTGAACCTGGTGGAGATAGTAAATTTCAGAGAGGCCATGACTGAGCGTAGTGATGATTACGAAATTGCCTTTGTTGAAGGTTCGATCAGCCGGAGTGATGAAGTTGAACGCCTACTGGAGATTAGGCGCAATGCCAGGATCCTGATTGCCTTCGGGTCATGTGCCTGCTTTGGCGGTGTTAATCAGCTCAAAAACCGCTTTGCGGATTTGGACTGGGTTACCAAGGAAGTTTATGGAGATTTTCCGGTAGAGACAGATGAAGTGCACCCCATTGCTGATTATGTTGCGGTTGACCTCAATATCTATGGCTGCCCGGTCAAGAAGGAAGAGGTGGAGCAGATTGTTACAAATCTGGTAGTGGGAAAATCGGTTAAAATTCCCGATTTTCCGGTTTGTATGGAGTGCAAAGCCAAGGAGAATATCTGCCTTTTTGAACTGGGGGAGCCCTGTCTTGGTCCTGTTACCAGGGCAGGGTGTGACGCCTGGTGCCCCAGTAATCGACGAGGTTGCTGGGGATGTCGTGGGCCAGCCGGGGTTGTCAATATGGATCAGCTGGAAGAGATATTTAACAATTACGGCTTTAAAAATGTGGAGCTGATTGACCGTTTGGAATGTTTTGGGGGCTTTACAGACTTCACTTCTAAGCTCAGAACTAAAGCAGCCTGTGAACAAAGAAAAACAGAGGGCAGATCATGAAACTCTCCTGCAATATTGATATCAGGCATCTTACCAGGGTGGAGGGCCATGGGAATATTAGAATAAAAATAAGCGATGGTAAAGTTGTAGAGGCTAAGTGGGAGGTGGTTGAAACACCACGTTTTTTCGAGGCAATGCTGGTTGGCAAACACTGGGAGAATGCGCCTTATATCTGCGGTCGTATCTGCGGCATCTGTTCTATCGGCCACACTTTGGCAAGTATTCGTGCCATTGAAAACGCTTTTCAGATACAACCTACGGTTCAAACTGCCAGACTGCGGCTGCTTCTCAAGCATATGGAAACCTTGCAGAGTCATATTTTGCATCTCTATTTTCTGGCTGCTCCCGATTTTTTGGGTACTGGCAGTGTCCTCCCCTTGATTAATAGCCATCCTGATGTAATTCAGAGGGCACTTCGCTTGAAAATGATAGCCAATGACGCATGTGATATAATTGGTGGGCGAAGAATTCATCCGATCCGCACGGTTGTCGGTGGGTTTACCATGTTGCCACAGAAAAAGGAGCTTGATGGTATCCGTCAAAGACTGGCAGCTGCTGCTCCTGACCTTGTTGCTTCTGCTGAACTGTTTAAATCCTTTGCAACTCCTTCTTTTGTAAGAGAAACGGAATTTGTTTCCCTTAAGGGTGAAAACGATTACCCTTTTATTGGCGGTGAAATGATCTCCTCAGACGGTGTGAGACATAAAGAGGCTGATTATCGCAAGATGACCAATGAATACTGCGTGAAGGGATCGACGTCGAAGTGGAGTAAACTCTCTCGCAAATCGTTTGCTGTTGGGGCGCTTGCCAGGATGAATAATAATTTCGGAATGTTGCACAGTGCAGCCCGTAATGTTGCGTCAGAACTTGCCTTCGCTCCGGTCTGTCACAACCCGTTTATGTGCAATGTTGCCCAACTGGTTGAATGTGTTCACGTCGTTTATGATAGCATCAGTCTTATCGATGAGCTGTTAGCTCTCCCCTTACAGGAAGATCGGCAAACCGTTTCACCCAGAAAGGGTTGTGGTGTCGGTGCGATAGAAGTTCCACGAGGCATCTTGTATCACTATTATGAATTTAACGCCAAAGGTACTCTCGTAAAGGCCGACTGCGTTATTCCAACCAGCCAGAACCACGCTAATATTCACCATGATATTGAAGAAATGGCTATGCAGTATTCTCAAACTAATGTAGATGATCGCGATATTGAGTTGTTGGCTCAAATGCTGGTTCGATCCTATGACCCATGCATCTCATGCTCAGTTCATTAGGTGTAAGTGCCAATAGATAAATCAGTGAAAATGACTTTTAAATAACAAATAAAAAAAGGGTGCGGAAATGAAAATAATGCTCAGCGCAGTCAGCCGAGATTGGCAGATGAAGATATGTTAAGGATTTTTTCAATCTGGTCTGTGAAGCCGCGTTTAAGGTCTTTGATATTTTGGATAAACTTAATAGCAGTGATGTTAATCTCAGAAGGTTGAACTATGGAAGAGGGAAGAGAGGTTGCTGTTTGACTGTACAGTTCAACTTCAGAACCTTGATAAACACCATATTGTGCTGATTCCAAGTGTTCCGACCAATGTATTGTGTTGCCCAGGAAAACCATAGTGAACTCATGTATGCGGTTGTCTGTATGAACGATAAAAAGCTCGCTGTTATCGAGCCCTTTATACCACACAGGTGTTCCGGCAGGGCATTTCTTGAGGTATTGGGGGCTAACCTTCACAAGACGTAAGGCGTCGAGTTCTGCATCAAAATAACTACTTAGAATTTCAGAAAACTCTTGACCGATAACAGTGAAATGGCAGCCAACGACTACAGAGGTTAAGTGAACAACACGAAGCGTTGTTGGTAGTTTATGGTTCAAAATATTCAGTGTTCCCTGGACGGAGCTTCCAGGTTGAGGCCATTGGCAATGACTGGCCAAGAAGCCAATTCCGGTTCGTGAAATATTCGTAAGGCCAATACCAGATTGCCTCTCGGGGCTCTCCATGTCAAAGCTGACAGAATGGAGATGGCCAAGGTGAACACGTGGCGGACGCCTTACGACGATATCGGTCTTAGAATTTTTATCAAAAAAGGTGCTGAAAAAACTAAGAACTCCCTGCTTTTTTGAACGGGGATAACGTTTAATCATAGCTCTATATCTTTAAGCATATCATCAATGACTTCAAGACCTCCCTGCCAGAAATCAGATGAGTTTAAGTCAATTCCAAAGGGCTCAACAAGGGCATAGGGTGTACTGCTGCCGCCGGATTTTAATAGTTCAATATATTTAGGTACAAACCACTCCGTATCTTTACGATATATATTGTAGAGTGCAAGAACTAAAAGTTCTCCAAAAGCATAGGAGTAAACATATCCCGGAGTGCTCAAAAAATGCGGTATGTATGACCACCATGTTGAGTAGTCTTTGGTGAGGATCACACTGTCGGCAAACATCTCCTGCTGGGTTTGTATCCAGTACTCACCTAATTGCTCGGCAGATAACTCTCCATGCTGCCGCCTGCCTGTATGACTAAGTTCCTCAAAACGGTTCATAGCGATCTGTCTGAAAACGGTAGCGAATATAGATTCAAGCTTTTGAGAGATAAAGGCTATCTTTTGGTCGTGATTATGTAAGAGAGTAAGTTGTTTTTTGAAAAGGAGTAACTCTGCAAATACAGAGGCGGTTTCAGCAAGGACCAGAGTGGTGTCGCTGTTTAAATAACCAAGTTTCGCAGATAGATATTGATGAATGCCGTGTCCCATCTCATGGGCAACTGTTGAAACGTCACGAAGGTTGCCTGTGTAGTTGATCATCAGGTAGGGATGAACATCCGGAGTGCAAGGATGTGCGAATGCTCCACCGCGTTTTCCGGGGATAATGGGGGCGTGTATCCAGTTTTTGTCAAAAAATAGCTGTGCTATTTCACCGAGTTCAGAAGAAAACTCAGTAAAACTATCGATGACCATTTTACGGCAATCCTTCCAACTAACTACGGTAGAGGGAAGATCGGGCAGAGGTGCATAACGGTCGTAGTCTGAAAGTTCTTTAAGGCCAAGAATCTTCTTCTTAAGGTGATAATAACGTTTTGGGATATCATATCGACTTACGACAGTATCTATTAACGTATTAACTGTTTTGTCCTCAAGTTCATTGTACAGGTTCATTGAACTTACCCAGGCGGGGTATTTGCGAAGACGATCATCGATCATTTTATCGGCAAGCAGGGTATTTGTGATGTGTGTCAAAACATGGAGTTGACTGTTGAGACCATCGGTCAGGTCTCTAGCTGCCTGCTGCCGAACTGTTTGATCCTGATGGTAGAGATCGGCGAGAACTTCTTCCTCAGTCCGTTTTTTTTCGCCAAACTCAAGATGCCCCATCACTTTCTCGAAAAGCAATGTCCAGGCACCGCGACCAACAGGCGATATTTCAATAAGTAAGGTCTCCTCGTCTCGTGAAAGCATGTGGGGGGCGTAACGGCGAAGAGAGGAAAGGTAATGTCGATAATGGGAAAGAATGTCATTATTTAAAAGTTCGGCAGTGTGAGAATCCGACAGGTCATTCCATTCAAGTTCAAAGAAGACAGTGTTTTTGCTGATACGGCTGTTTTCTTCCCTGATTTTTTGCAGAAAAGCAGTGGCTTGAGAGTTTTGAGTCTGGGTGGTGAAGTTTAAAAAGGCATAGGTTGATAGGCGTCCACGTTCGGTTGCCAGATTTTCAAGCCGCACGATCACCTTAAGTATCTGGTCAGCGGAAAGTTCTGCGACTCGACCGCTAAACTCATCATGCAAAGCTTTGGCTTCGATTTGACAGGCTGCGAGATCATCATCTATCTCTTTGGCATCGACTCCGGTATAGAGATCGTTAAGTTCCCAGAGAACTTCAGTAGTTCCCAGGTTTTTATTTAATGAGTCAGACATGATTTCTCCCGAAGTAGGTTGCTTGTGTGGCGTTTGTTTTGATGATTTGCGAATTGAAAAACATTAGACAATGTACCGTAAATTGACGTTTTTACCAAGAAATACGCATAAAAAAAGCCCTGAACCATTTCTGGGACAAGGCTTATTGCTAAGGAGCAAGTATCAGTTATTCAGGTTCGTCGTGACAGAGGCTACAGTCTTGGGTAATTGACTCACCTTGTGAATTTACATGTTCCTCATCATGGCAACGGAAACAACCCCAGCCTTCTTCGGCGCGTTGATGACCTAAATGGCTTCCGTAGGTGCCCCACTTAATGTTCATGTTTGGCCAGATATTGCCCAGATAAGTCTCTAAGAGATATTCACCTGCTGTTGCCAGGTCTTTTTCGTAACGCTTGACATAGTCAATGCCGTGTCGATTTGTCTGAAGTTCAACTAGACGATTAACAAGGTTGTTCTGAGCTTCCTCTCGTGTATTGAATTCAGTGTTGATTGTCGTAAGGCTATCCTCACGGATACCAATGATCTCTGGATTGATTTTTTTGCTTAACAGGCCAAAGTCAACGCGTTCTTCTGGGAGGTCAAAGACGTGTGTTGGTCGGTTATGGCAATCGATACAGTCCATGGTTCGCCATTCTAAAGCAAGTCCTTCGGCAGGTTCGGTTCCTTCTGGAAGCTCAGGGTCAGTTTTAGTAAACTCATCCTGGCTGCCGTCAGGTCGGGTAACACGAACATTGGAAATAACTAAACGACGGGTGTCAACAGCCTTATATTCAATTTTAACATCGTTACTAACATGCCAGTGAATGCCTTCAAAAGCCTCAGTTACTGGATTGTGGCCACCTATATGGAGGGCGATTTCATTAACTTCAGGTGTTTCTTGATCGCTGTTAGAAAAATGGGTGAATTTTTTAATACGTTTGCCGCTGAATTTATCTGGCCAGTGGCAGTTTTCACAGGTGTCACGAGCCGGTCGCAAATGCTCAACAGGAGCGGGAATTGGACGGCTGTGGCTGTTGGTCACCACTGCGAGTACCTGGCGAAGTCCGGAGATCTTGGCACGAACAAACCATTGAGCGCCAGGTCCGATATGGCACTCGACACATACAACCTTTGAATGTGGTGAACGTTTATATACATCATACTCAGGTTCCATGACCTGATGACAGACCTTTCCACAAAAGAACGGGGAATCAGAAAAGTGATAACCTTCGTAGCCGATGACAGCAAGTAAAAGAAAGAAGAGAACAGTGAGCACAACAAAGTAAATCATCAGTTTCCGGTGTTTGTGGTCGCTCAAATTTACCTGAAGGTGGTCTTTAGCTATTCCGTGCTTATGCCATTGACGTCTGCGCAGGAAGGCAGCAAGAGGGATAAGCAGAAGGCCGGTAATCATACCACCAGGCAAAACGAGGAAGGCTAACAGCGGAACATAAACATTGTGGCTCAAACCAAAAAGTTCAACTATAAGCCCTACAACCATGAGCGTTGCACAAACAGTTGTGAGGATAACACCGATTATTCCAAGCGGTGATCTCCACATCCCTCTGACAATGTGTCCCCAAGGACCTCGATACTGTTCATTTTTATCCGAATCTGCCATTTTCCCCAAACCTCCTTAAATCATTTCATTGTAAAAAATCAATAGTACTGTTTACATTTAAAAAGCCGTCATATTTTATATTTCTATTGCGAATTATAGCCTTATATGAAACACAGTAATTTAAAGCGCGCAAGATTACTCCATTTCAATTGAAAGTACAACTCTATGTTGTAGGCAGAGTAAAAATGTGAAAACTGAAAAGACCGAAAACACACTTTTAACAGCAAATTTTCTGAGTTCTCTTTCGACAGGTCCTGGCATTTATCTGATGAAGGGGGCAAAAGATGAGGTTTTATATGTCGGTAAGGCCTGTAGTCTACGTAATCGCCTCAGATCGTATGTCAATTATTTAACGACACAATCAAATAAAACAGGAGTTCTACTTAGTAAAACTCAACGTATAGAAACAACCCTGACCATGACGGAAAAAGAAGCGTTGCTTCTCGAATCGTCGCTTATTAAAAAATTTAAACCTCGCTACAATATCATTCTTCGAGATGATAAACAGTACCCCTACCTGAAACTTACTGTAGATGAACAGTGGCCTCGCCTCGTTATAACGCGCAAAAAAAACAGTAAGGATACGATGATTTTCGGACCATTTTCCTCGGCCTCGGCGATGTGGGAAACGGTAAAGTTGCTTAATAAGCTTTTCCCCTTGAGGCGCTGTAAAGGGTCGAATCTTAAAATGCGTAACCGGCCTTGCCTCAATTTTCAAATGCAGAAGTGTCTAGCGCCATGCACCGGAAACGTAAGCGCTGACGAGTATCAACAGTTAGTGCTGGACGTAGCCAATGTTTTATCCGGGAAAAACCATGAGGTTCTGGAAAGACTGGAAAAAAAAATGTCTGAGGCCGCTGACAAGTTAGAGTTTGAGGCCGCGGCCCACTATCGTGACAAAAAAAAGGCCCTTGAAAAAACGATAGAAAAACAGATGGTTTCAGCCAGCCACTACCGCGATCAGGATGTTTTTGGCTTTGTTCGTCAGGCTGGTTCAGTAGCTATTGCAATTTTGCGAATTAAAAGCGGCATGATTCAGGCCCATGAAAATCATTTTCTGGAAGAGCCGCTTGATAATGATAGTGAAGTGTTATCCGAATTTATGCAGCGCTTTTATGAGAAAACCAGCTTTTTCCCGCAGGAGATATTTGTACCCTTTAATCCCTCCGAAAAAGATGCGCTTTGTGAATGGCTTGAGGAACTGCGGGGCGCCAAGGTTTTGTTGAAACAGCCACTTCGCGGTGACTCTGTGAAGTTGGTTTCTATTGCTCAAAAAAACGCTGAACAGGTGTTTTCTGATATTGATCGCAAAAATAGCTCCTGGGAGATTCTCGCTAAAGCCATTATGCGTGATTGTCAATTAGGTCGTCTCCCGAATCGTATAACCTGTATGGATATCTCAAATATTTCAGGAGAGCATACGGTTGGTTCGGTGGTTGCTTTTTGGCAAGGAGAAAAAGATCCAAAAAACTACAGGCATTATACGATTAAGACGGTTGTCGGACCAGATGATTATGCCTCATTGGCGGAACTGCTCGATCGTCATCTATCTCGAATAGCTGATAACCTGCCGGATCTGCTTTTGATTGATGGCGGCAAAGGTCAACTAATGGTGGCCCACCAGGCCCTTTTGAATCATAACCTGTCGGGACAGCTCGACATCCTCGGTATTGCTAAGGAAAAAAGCGACGAGGGTGAGAAAATATATGCACTTGGACGAAAAAATCCTTTGAAAATTCATCGGCATTCAGCGACAATATTACTGTTCATGCGTATTCGTGATGAGGCTCACCGTTTCGGGATTACCTTTCATCGCAAATTACGCTCTAAAAAACTTATGCAATCCCCCCTTGATTTGATCGATGGTGTCGGATTCGAGAAACGCAAGGCCTTATTAAAAAAACTGGGCAGTGTTAAACGCATAGCCGAGGCAGATATAGATCAGCTCTGCCAAGTTAAAGGAATTGGAGTCGAGCTGGCCAAGAAAATTAGGAAACATTTTAGTTTATAAACTAATTTAAAGGACAATAGTGGACAAATGGAAAATGACAACCCGAAGGGGGCAATTTTACAACGCGACAAGAAAACCTATGCGATCGTACCACGAACTCCTGCAGGAATACTGTCTGCAGAAATTCTGGACCAGATTTCTGCCGTGGTTAAAAAATACGATATCCCTGTTGTTAAAATTACATCGGGACAACGAATCGCCCTGGTTGGCCTGAAAAAGGAACAAGTCGATCCTGCCTGGAATGACCTGCAGATTGACCATGGTGAAGCACAGGCCCTCTGTTTGCACTATGTACAGGCCTGTCCAGGTAATAGTCTCTGTAAATTTGGAGTTGATGATTCGCTTGGCCTTGGAGTGGAATTAGAGGGCATGTTTCAGGGCCTTGACTATCCAGCGAAAATCAAATTTGGAGTGTCTGGCTGTCCGATGAACTGTGCTGAAGGCTATTTACGAGATGTTGGCGTCTTCGCAAAGGCCAAAGGCTGGACCTTGATAGTCGGTGGAAATGCCGGCGGCAGGCCACGAATTGGTGATATTATAGCCAAGGATATCAGCCGGGCTCAAGTCGTTGAGTTAAGCCGCAAATTTTTAGAATACTACAAAGAAAATGCTCGCAAAAAAGAGAGAACCAGCCGTTTTATTGAACGTATTGGGATTGAAACAATTGTCAAGGCGCTCGATTTGCAGCTCTAGCAGTGTCAAGAACAGCCAGCCTCTAACTGAAAAAGCAGCAAGTGCTCAAGGAGTGGGATTTTGAATAAAGAACTCTTTAAAGTTACGACTGTGTTATTGTTTTGCCTTGTAGGCTTGCTTTCAATTTATGGTTGCAGTTCCGACCAAGAACAGACCAAGACGAATGAAAAAATATCACCTCCTGCTACCTTGGAGAATAACCAACTCACTATTGCTGTCAACACGACCATTAAATCTGCATCTGTTATTCTGGCTCATGAACTGGGGTATTTTGAAAATGAGGGTATTCAGGTTGATCTGAGCATAAAACAGTCTGGAGTGGCAACCAAAAAAGCTCTTGATGACGGTGTTGTCGATATTGCAACTGTCCCAGAGATTATTGCTGCCGATGATGCTCTGGTGAATGATAGTTGGCGAATACTGTCTTCAATAAACAGAAGTGTTACTAATGAACTGGTTGCAAGGAGAGATCGAGGCATTAATCAGGTTAGCGATTTGAGGGGCAAAAAAATCGGCATTAAAAAAGAGAGTGGAAGTGTTTACTGGCTCAACCAAATGCTCATATATAATTCAATTGCCATGGGTGATATTGAACTGGTGGATGCCAAGCCGGTTAATTTAGCCGGAATGTTGAACAGGGGTGAAGTCGATGCCGTAGTTACCTGGTATCCCCATGCATATCAAGCCATTACTGATCTTGGGGAGAACGCGTATCATACTTCTGCGCAGATGGGGCAAGAGGTTTTCTGGCTTCTTATCGCTCAGAAAAGTTGGTTGGCAGAGAATCATGAGTTGGCCATTCGTTTCTTGAAGGCTTTGGAAAAAGCAAATCGCTATATTCAAAATAATCCTACCAAAACGAAAGAGATCCTGGCTGAGTTTCTACATCTTGATCCGGCAAGTATTGCCTATGAGTGGGATCGTCATATTTTTAAAACAGAGTTGCCTCAAAATCTTGTCATGATTATGGAGGAGCAGATGAAATTCAGGGTTGCCCAACAAGGAGAGGGCGCGGCGCCAGATCCTTTCGGATTATTTCATTTTGATGCCTTAAAAAAGGTCAACCCCTCATCAATCAGCATTGCCCATTAACATTTGTCTCATTGTCGTTACTCCAACTGTAAAGAATGTAAAGAACTGAAATCTTGAGGGTACTATGAATTTTCTGCAAAGATTTAAGATCCGCACAAAATTACTCGCCAACAGCGTCTTGATGCTTTCATTGCTTGTGGCGGTAATTGTCACGTATCAAGTATCTCAGAAGAGGGCGGATGTTTTTTTCAAACAGGTATTGGAAGAAGAGCATGATGTCGTTGATCGAGCCGCGACGATAAAGACACTAATAAATGAATGCCGCAAAAATGAGATAAACTTTTTGCTGCACAATAAACTAATTTACTCAGCGCAGGTTAACCGGGGAATCGATGAGATTAATAACCAGTCTGCTAAGATCAGCAGTTATGTCGAAAAGACAGGTGATTTTGAAATTCAGGATATGTTGGAGGTTATTTCTAGAAGCTTAAAGGTGTATGAGCAGACATTTAATAAAATTGTGGAAGGACGAAAAAAACAGGGACTAACTCATGATGAGGGGTTGCAGGGTAAATTCAGAGAAATAGCCCAGATGCTTTTTGATGAACATATTACCGAACATGCAGTTGAAGAGTTACTTCTGTCTGTTGGTCGATTGAATCGATATAGCCTCGAAATAGACCATAAAAATAGCGCCCAGCCTTTTAAGACCGAGTTGGAGCGATTTGACGAACTGCTGAAAGCCCACCCCATGAGGCCGATTTATGCCGATAAACTGACCAGACTGTCGACCGCCTATACGGAGGAAGCTGCTACCTTTTTAGAAACGGCTGAACAGCGGGATGTGCATGAAGGTCATCGCAAAGCCCTGCATCGCATCGGACTTGAGATGGAAGGTATATTGAGCTCAATGTATGTGCCCAATGTACGATCAATGGTTCTTCAGATCAGAAGACATGAAAAGGACTATTTGCTCAGGGAGAATCTGCTCTATGTCCAAAAAAGCCACCAGGCTGTTGCCGACCTGAGACAAGCCATTGAGACTGCCAACGTCAACTATGATGATGTCAGCGAAACAGTCGAGTATTTGAAATCGTATCAAACCTATTTTGATGCACTTGTTGAGGAGAACCGTAAAATTAACCTCTTGAAAAATAGCCTGTTGGATCGTGCTATGGAAATTGAACAGGCGGTTGATCACATCGTTGAAAAATCTCGGGTTAATGGTCAGGATAATATGAATAAGGCGCAAGCCCAGGTCAATTCAGCATACGTTTTTGTACTGATATTTAGTTTTATGGCAATTGTCATTGGCGTTTTGTTTTCTCTGCTCATCACTAATTCAATCACAAGACCACTTCAGACTCTTATGGCTGGGCTTTTGAGGATGGCTGACGGTGATTATTCTGTTAGGCTTGCCGAAAATACGAGTTCCAGTGATGAAACGAGCGTCGTTGCAAAACTATTCAATAAAATGGCGGCAACTATTCATAAAAGCAGTTGGCAAACAGAAGGAATAGCCAAACTTGCTGAAGAGTTGCGCGAGGACAAGGAAGAAGATGTTCTCTGTCGAGATATTATAAGCTTCCTGGCAAAATTTATTGACGCTCAGGTTGGCGCTATGTACGTGCGCCAAAATGACACTACGTTTCGTCTGGCTGAAAGTTATTCATATGTCGATCATGATAATCCCCCCGTTACTGTTAAAATAGGTGAAGGACTTATTGGTGAAGCGGCTCGCGGGGGAGAGCTGCTTGTTCTTTCTGATCTGCCGGATACGTATTTCCGTATCAAGTCAAGTTTAGGCGAGGCGATACCACGACATAGTATTGTTTTACCTGCGCTTTGGAGGAGAACTACCCAGGCGGTTATTGAACTAGCTTCAATAAAGAGTTTTTCCGCTGAACAGATAGAGTTCTTGAAACTGATCTCAGAGTCTATTGCCATCGCTATTCACTCAATGCAACAGCGCGCCAGGACATTAGAGCTGTTGCAGGAAACCCAGCAACAGGCAGAGGAGTTGCAGACCCAGCATGAAGAACTGAAAACTTCAAATGAAGAGTTGGAGGAGCAAACTCAGTGCTTAAGGCAAAGTGAGGAGGAGTTAAAAAGTCAACAGGAAGAGTTGCAGGCCACAAATGAAGAGTTGGAAGAGAAAACTCAAGCCCTTGAACATAAAAATTTACAAATAAATGAAACAAATAAGGATCTAGAAATTGCCTGGAATGAAATTGATGGCAAGTCTAAGGAGATTATCGCCGCCAGCCGCTATAAATCAGAGTTTCTGGCCAATATGTCCCATGAGTTACGAACACCTTTAAACAGCCTTCTCCTGCTGGCTCGAGACCTGGTCAAAAATAAAAAAGGAAATCTAGATTCTGACCAGGTTCAATCCGCTAACATTATCTATAACAGTGGCGAAGATCTACTGAAGCTTATCAATGATATCCTTGATTTGTCAAAGATAGAATCAGGCCATATGGAAGCCTCCCATGAAACGTTTGGTATTCGTGGTTTTGCTGATTGGCTTAATGATAATTTCAGGCATATGGCTGCTGACAAGGGACTCGATTTTACTGTAGGTATAGAAAATGGTTTACCAAAAATTATAGTTACAGACCGGCAAAGGCTCGAACAGATTGTCCGTAACCTTGTTGCTAATGCCATTAAATTTACTGCCAAAGGAGGAGTGACGGTAACTTTTAAACCTGCCGATGCCGAGAGTAAATTCTCTGAATCCTCCCTGGATCCAAATTTCACCATGGCAATCTCCGTAACAGATACGGGTATAGGGGTTACACCAGAGCAGCAAACTATAATTTTTGATGCCTTTAAACAGGCCGAGGGTGGTACTTCAAGAAAATACGGGGGGACGGGTTTAGGGCTTTCGATTTCTTCTAAGCTTGCGACCCTTTTGGGTGGCGAGATCCAGCTTATCAGTGAGGAGGGAAAAGGGGCTACATTTACACTCTTTATTCCATTTATGGTCGATGAGAACGATCAAAATGAAATAATTGAAACCTCCGATAACTCCAGCAGAGAAGATCAGGAGTTTAAATCCTCTGCCACGTTTGAACGGAAAGATGCTCATTCTTTATTAAGCCCGGATATTCCAGATGATCGGCAGGAACTATCAAAACACGATAAGGTTATTCTGATCATTGAGGATGATCTTAATTTTGCCAAAATCCTTATGGACTTGGGACGTGAAAAGGGCTTTAAATCCATGGTCTCATCGACTGGATTTGGTGGACTGGATTTAGCTGAGCGCTATCAACCAAGTGCTATAATTCTCGATATTCGTTTGCCTGATATTGACGGCTGGCAGGTTCTTGATACCTTGAAAACGAATGCCTCCCTGCGCCATATCCCGGTGCATATGATATCAGGGGAAGAAAAACATATTGAAGCCCTTAAAAAAGGCGCCATGGGTTTTTTACTCAAACCAATCAGTCAGGAAGGGGTGGAAGAGGTTTTTGACCGGCTTGAAGATGCGATGTCAGCTCGAATGCGGGATTTGCTTGTTGTCGAAGATGATGAGCTTATGGCTCAAGAGATTATTGAACTCATCGGCAACGATGATATTAATGTTATCATAGCAAAAAGCGGCCAGGAGGCTCTTGATGTTTTGAGCGCCAAAAAAATTGATTGCATGATACTCGACATTGGACTGCCGGATATGACTGGTTTTGCCCTGTTGGCGAACTTAGAGTCAATGGAAAATGTCGCGACCCCGCCCGTTATTATTTACACAAGCCGTGAGTTAACCAAAGAAGAAGGTGACTCTCTGCTTCAATATACCGATACCGTAATTATCAAGGGCCTGAAGTCCGAAGAGCGACTCCTTAATGAAACATCCCTTTTTTTGCATCGGGTAATACGAGATATGCCTACAAAAAAAAGGCAGATGATTGCAAGTCTGTACGATCAGGATGCCATGTTCAAGGATAAGAGGGTTCTGATTGTGGATGATGATATGCGAAATGCCTACGCTCTTTCCAAGATACTTGATGAGAGAGGTATGAGTGTTCATATTGCCCATGATGGTCAACATGCCTTAAGTCTGATGGCCGAACTGGAGGCCGTCGATCTGGTTCTTATGGATATTATGATGCCAGTCATGGATGGGTATGAGACTATGCAGAAAATCAGAGAACAAGAAGCATTTCGGAGTTTACCGATTATCGCTTTAACAGCCAAGGCAATGGCTGAAGATAAAAGCAAGTGTATGGAGGCTGGAGCAAGCGATTATCTTACTAAACCGATTGAGGAAGGAAGATTGCTGTCAATGATGAGGGTCTGGCTGTATCGGTAGGTTGTTATGGAGAAAAAAGATCTCGAAAAGATTGAGCTTGACTTGATGCTGGAGGCGATTGTCCGACGTTATGGGTATGACTTTCGTAACTACTCAAAGGCTTCAATGGAGAGGCGCGTTAAACAGGCCAAAGTTAAGCTGGGCTGTGCAGAAATTACCGATCTTACACGAAACCTGCTGCACGACTCAGTTTTTTTTCAGAAATTGGTTAGTGATTTTTCGATTACCGTAACTGAAATGTTTCGTGACCCTGAAGTGTATAAAACGCTGCGTGAGAAAGTTCTACCATATCTTGCGACCTATCCGTTTATAAAAGTTTGGCACGCTGGTTGTGCAACCGGTGAAGAGGTATATTCATTTGCAATCCTGTTGCATGAAGAGGGGCTCTTGGAAAGAACGACAATCTACGCCACTGATTTTAATGAAGATGCCTTGAGTACTGCCCGGCAGGGTATTTTCTCGATTGACCGAACCAAGGAATATGCCGAAAATTATCGAAAAAGTGGTGGAAAGGCCTCTTTGTCTGAGTATTTTCATGCCCAATATGATTCTATCGTAATGGCTAATTCCTTAAAGAAAAACATTACTTTTGCCAGACACAACCTTGTGACAGACCAGGTTTTTGGTGAAATGCACCTCATCCTCTGCCGAAATGTATTAATATATTTCGACCGTACTCTTCAGGAACGGGTGTTCAGGCTGTTTAGTGAAAGTTTGATTCACAATGGGTTCTTATGTCTTGGCAGCAAAGAGAGTTTGAAGTTTTCTACGATTGTTAGTGAGTTTAATGAGTACGAAAAAAGGCATAAAATTTATCAAAAGAAATCGTCTTTATGATTTTGCGAAATTTCGATGTCATGGTCATAGGAGCTTCCGCGGGCGGCTGGACAGCCCTTGGGGAAATCCTGCCCTATCTTCCTCCCGAATGGCCATTGGCCGTTGTCGTTGTTTTGCACCTGCATCCGACCAGTGATCAGTTTCATCTTAAGCATTTTAGTCGTAGTTGTTCCCTTCAGGTAAAAGACGCCGAAGAAATGGAATCTCTTAGTCCTGGAGTGATCTATTTCGCCTCACCGCAATACCATCTGCTTATTGAGCGGGATCGAACATTTTCATTTTCGAGTGAAAATAAGGTCTGTTTCTCAAGGCCCTCAATTGATGTGTTATTTGAAAGTGCAGCGACTGCGTATGGTTCTAAGGTGATTGGGGTTATTCTTACTGGAGCCAATACGGATGGCGCTGTCGGTCTTTTATCGATAAAAGAGTATGGTGGAACAACAGTTGTTCAAGACCCGAAAACTGCTGAATCTCCATGTATGCCTCAGGCAGCGATAAGGGCGACTACTGTGGATTATGTTCTTGATCTACCAAGCATGAGACAGTTTTTCATTCAGTGCTCAGCCGATAAGTACATCTGAAGAATTCGGCAGGCATCCTTGATCTGTGTAATCTCAATATGTTCGTCATTCTGGTGGGCATGGCTTATGGAGCCAGGGCCCCAGACAAGGCATGGTCCTTTCTTTATAAGCTTAGAACAATCCGTCGCATAGGAGGCAGCTTGCGGAGTGGGGTTGTAGCCGCACTGGGCAATTGCATTTTGCAACCTTGAGATAGGTTTGTGGTTGATATCCGTTTCAATACCTCCAGCATAAAAAATATCTTTAATTTCTCCCCGGCCTCCGACTAACTGCTCCAGCTGCATGGTGTATTGTTTGGGATCTTGCTCAGGCAACAACCTGGTATCGACAGAAATTTGGCAATAATCAGGAATAATGTTGACTGATGAGCCTCCTTTAATCTGTGTTATCGCAAGAGAGGCCTCCCCCAGAACGGAGTTATGCTGCCTCTTGATGCGCAGACCTAAGACCTGTAAGTCGGCTATAATGGCATGCATCTCAATAATTGCGTTTCGCCCTCGATCTGGTGTGGAGGAGTGGGCTGCAACCCCTCTAGTAGAAATTTTACAGCGGTGGATGCCTTTGTGGGCATTAATGATCGTAAGTTCTGTTGGTTCCAATCCAATGCAGAGGTCCCAGGGGTCTAATTTGGTGGCAAGTGCGGCAGCACCGGCCATAGAACATTCCTCGTCAACAGTAGCAGCAAAGGTTACATCGTAGGCAAGTTTTCTGTTTTGTTGCTGTAAGCCAGCTAAAGTGCTTAGCGCCGCAGCTAAGGGCCCCTTGTCATCACAGGCCCCACGTCCCCATATTTTGTCGTCGGCAATATCGCCGGAAAACGCCTTTGTCATGCCTGAGGCACTGACTGTGTCAGCATGTGCGGTAATAAGTAATTTAGGGGCATTTTTTTTAGGAAAATAAGCGATGAAGTTGTTTCTACCTGCTGTAACTTCCTGAAGTTCAAAGTCTATAGCACGAGTGATACAAAAAGAGGCCAGATATTCATTGACCTTGTTTTCGGGGTGTTTGGGGTCGGATTCGGTATGGTTGGAGGATTCACTGGGAATTCTGACAAGGTCCTGAGTGAGACTGATTGCAGTTTTTTCTATATTCATAATCGAGCACCTATAAAAAGTTACACACTGGATTTTTTCTTTTTGTTATTTGCATGTCAGTAAAAAGGTGAGTATGTTAGGCCAAAACATAAATGTAAATAAATGATAAATTAGATGAAAAACAAGATAAATGAACTCACCTTTAATGTGTCCTGCCCACAGTCACGATATTCGTGTTCCTGCCACTATTCTCATAGTAGATGATGAACTGATTAATCGAAAGCTTTTAACGGCGCTTTTTGAGATCGACAACTATTTTTTGCTTGAGGCTGAAAATGGTATTGAGGCGCTGCGCCTGGCTGTCGAAGAGCGTCCTGATATCATTCTTCTTGATATAATTATGCCCCAAATGGATGGGTATGCTGTCTGTGAGGCGCTTAAAAGCAATCCTCAGACATCCTCGATACCAATAGTCCTTGTGACTGCTCACAAATCGAGTGAACATGAGTCGAAAGGATTTCTCTGCGGTGCTGTCGATTACATTCATAAACCATTTAATCCAGCCATTGTCAAAGCCCGTGTGGTGACTCATTTAAAGGTCAAACTTAATCAAGATACACTTGATAATAGTAATGCAAAACTTCAATTAGTAAATAAGCTGCTTGAACAGGAGATTGAGCAGCGCAGCAAAGTTGAGAAGGATCTTGTTATTGCACGTGACGAAGTTGAAAGTGCAAATCGGCTGAAGGAAGCCGTTATTAAAGACCTGTTTCTGGCGATGTGTGAAATGCTTTCCAGCCGAGACTTGTATACCTTTGAACACGGAATGCGTGTTGCTTCAATTTCACGATTAATCGGCGAAGAGATGGGTTTAGGCCATGATGAACTTGACGCCCTTGAGCTTGGCTGTATGCTTCATGACATCAGTAAGGTGGCAATTCCTGATGATGTGCTGCTGAAACCTGGGCTTTTTGATGCTCAAGATCGTGAAATCATGCGTCTGCATCCCGCTATGGGAGCACGGATTTTTAGTCGCCAATCATGTGACCAGCGAATTATCGATATCATTCACTACCATCACGAACGACTTGATGGCAGCGGTTATCCAGCTGGGCTTAAATCAGATGAGATAAGCCTGCTCGTTCGTATAGCCATGGTTGCCGACACCTATGAGGCTATGGTAGCTAAGCGTCCTTATAAAAAGCCGATAAGCAGGGCCTCTGCTCTGCGTTTGCTGAAAAAAGATGTTGGCGCCGGACTGCTAGATCGTTTTGTAGTAGAGGTTCTTGCCCAGGTTACCGAAGATTGGAGTCCGTTGAATCAAATACCGTATACTTCTGACGAGGGTACGAAGTTACTTGAACTCTTTCGCCAGAAAACCTATTTCAGAGAGCCGTTAAGTGATTTTTATAATTACAGATATCTGTTTTTTCTTGAACGATCAGGTTTTCTCGACTGCCTTGACCACGGGTATTCATTATTTAAGATTGAGGTGACAAATCTTAACCAGATCAATAAAGATTTTGGTTACTTGAAAATTGATCAAATTATTGACAATGTCGGTTCAAAAATAAATGAGGTTTTACTCTCCATAACTCATGGCCATGAAATAAGGTGTCAGCTGATATTAATGAGAAAGGGATCTACATATCTGGTCTATACCAACTGTCACGGTAAGGCGTTGGTGAAAGTTGATAAACAGTTGGAGAACTGCGTAGGGGCAATTCGGATTGAACACGGAGTACTCTGCAAAAAGGTGCATAATAAATTTCTTGCAGATGTATCAGTTGAAGAGGCCTTGTACAAGTTGTTGGCTATATAGTTGCTTGTCGCCATGCCAATAGCTGTCAGCGAGTGGCATGGCGCCGAAAGGTTTAAAAACTTCAGGGGCTTTGCTAAGCGTGTGGCGCTGCATCAAAGTTGATTTTCTGTTGGCTGACCATTTTATAGAACATACCTTTTTTGCCAAGTAGATCTGCGTAGGAACCTGACTCGAGACTTTCACCGCCTTTTAAGACAATTACCTTGGCAACATGCCTGATAGTTGAGAGGCGATGGGCAATGAAGATACTTGTTCTGCCTTTCATGGTTTCCGAGATGGCTTTTTCAAGAAGCATTTCTGTCTCAGAATCGATGCTTGCGGTTGCCTCGTCTAATATCATGATTTTTGGGTCTCTAGCCAGAACTCTGGCCATGGCGAGCAGTTGTTTTTGTCCGGCAGATAGTTCGTAACCACCCTCACCGATTTTTGTTTCTATGCCATCTGGAAGCCTTTTAACAACCTCTTGAAGCTGTGATTTGTTGATTATCTCCTGAAGCTGCGGTTCCGATAGCTGCTGGCCGAAACAGATATTATCCCGGAAACTCCCTGGAATGAGAAAAATATCCTGCATGACAAGTCCAATCTGGTTTCGAAGCCAGTTAAGGTCTATTGTGCTCAGGTCAACACCATCAATTGTGATTGAGCCACTATCGATATCATAAAGACGCTCCAGTAAGTTAATTATTGTCGTCTTGCCTGAACCGGTTGGCCCAACTATGGCGACGGAGTCACCCTGTTGTATGGTGAGGTTGAAGTTTTTTAGAACCATCTCCTGGTTGTTATACGAAAAATTAACATCTCTGAAATTAATTGCCCCTTCAACTCTTGGAATAACTACGTTTTCGTTAACTTTAAAGGAGCTTTTTTTATCAAGAAGCTCGAAAATTCTCTCGGCAGATGCCAAAGCCGACTGCACAATTGAAAATTTCTGTGAAATTTCCCGTACAGGTTTAAAGAAAAGTCGCATATAGGAGAGAAATGCAGCCAGGACCCCAAGTGTCATTTGGTTTTCTAATATCTGCCCCCCTCCATACCAGATAATCAAAGCGATGGAGACAGTGCTTACGACCTCAATAAAGGGCAGGAACATGCCGAAAATTTTAATTTGGTAGAGGGTCTTACGTGTATAGGCATCGTTTTCAATATGAAATTTAGTAAGACAATCCTGTTCGCGCCTGAAAAGTTGGATGAGTGAGGCCCCGGAGATACTTTCCTGGAGAAAAGAGTTAATGGCCGCAATTTTTGTGCGAATGTTCCTGAAGGCATCGCGGGCTTTTTTGCTGAATAGTATTGAACTCACTGTCACTACGGGAATGAGCAAGCTCATGACCAGAGCAAGTTTCCAGTTCATGAAGAATAGAATTACCAGTATGGCCACAAGCTGGATTGTATCGTTAAAAATAGTGATGATTACCGAGGTAAACATTTCATGCATGTTTTGAATGTCATTGGTTAAACGCGTTACAAGTTTCCCGGTTGGATTACTGTTGAAGTAGGAAAGGTCCATGGAAACCATATGGGCAAACAGATGTTGCCGCATACGGTGCATGATGTTTTGCCCGGTTCGTTCCAGTACCGTCACCTGATAAAAATTAGCAACAAAGCCCAGAAATACCACACCACTAAAAATTACTATTAGAGTCTGTAAACCTTGCATTCGTTGTTCACGGTTTAATTCTGTCGCCAGGATAAATGAGTCAATGGCGGTGCGGATGAGGTAGGGGAGGGCAAGACTACTGCAAATTACAGCAGCAGAGAGAACTATGGCAAGGAACACCCCTTTTTTTTGAGGGGCGACGTAGACAAGTATGCGTTTCCACAAGTGAACATCTTTCACATTACCTAATTTGTCTTCTTCGAAAAACCCGTAACTTTGCTGCATTGGCGGTATCTCTACTTTTATCCGGTTTTAAACGGATATTTGGTTGTCTAATTGTCGGCCTGATTAGCGTAAATAATCTGATAATAGCTGCTGTGCTCAATTAAGTATTGGTGAGTTCCGACAGCTGATATCAAACCGTCATTAAGTACTGCTATCGATCTTGCATTTCTAAGTGGTGACAATCGGTTTGAAACGACAATGACAATTGCCTGCTCTGCATAGCGATTTAAACTTTTTAAGATATGTTTTTCTGTGCCTGAATCGACAGCTGACAGGCTGTCATCAATTATTAAGACCGGAGCTTTGGTCATAAAGGCCCGGGCCAGAGATATTCTCTGGCGCTGTCCTCCTGAGAGTTTCACGCCTTTTTCTCCTATTCGAGTCGCATAGCCATTGGTGAAGGAAGTAATCTCGTCATGGATACCAACCATACGGGCAACAGTTTCAATCTGATCTTGCGTGGCGGCAGGTACTCCAAAAGCAATATTGAAGGCAATTGTGTCTGAGAAAAGCAAGGCATCCTGTGGCACATAAGCGATACATTTCCTGTAAGAACCGATCTGATATCGGTTGATGTCGTGGCCATTTATGAAAATTGAACCGTCAGGAACAGGAAACATGCGAGCCAACAACTGACACAGTGTCGTTTTACCACTGCCGGTTTTTCCGACAATGCCGTACAGCCCTTTTTCATAAGAAAGCGATATCGTCTTTAAAACGGAGCTTTGCTGGCCTGGATAACTAAATGAGTTTAAGGAAAGTGAAATTAAATCAATAGGTTGACTCAGGGAAAGAGAGGCTTCTGTATCATCGAGTAGAGGTTGGTCGTTGAGCACTTTTTGTATGCGGCCAAGAGAAGTAGCGCCCCGTTGAAATAGATTGGCAACCCAGCCGATAGCCATCATGGGCCAGGTCATCATCAGCAGGTAGCTGACAAAGGCGACAAAATCGCCGACAGTAATTGTTTTATTGATAACCATTTGGGCGCCAACAAGTATGATTAACAGCAGGCTGAAGTTGGCGATAAGACCAGATATCGGAAAGAGCAGACCCTGAATCTTGGCGACTTTGACGCTGTGCTCAATGTAAGTTTGTCCTAAATCGTCAAAGCGTTTTGTCTGATTTTCCTCCTGGGTATAGACTTTAATGAGTCGCATAGAAGAAATTGTGCTGCGTGCAACTTCTGTCAGCTTAGAAAATTGCTCCTGAACGCTTTTAAAACGAAGGTGAAGTTTGCCTGATAAGTGACGAGTCAAAAAGGCAAGGAGTGGTAATGGTAAAAGAGTTATTAAGGTAAGCAATGGGCTTATGTAGAGCATGAAACCGACCACTGCCACAGTCATAAATAAGGCATCAACAAAACTCACCAGCCCCATACCGCAAGCGAGTTGTACAGCCGAAAGATCATTGGATGAAAGGGCCATTAACTCGCCTGTAGTATGTTTTTGAAAATAGGCGCGATCAAGGCTCAAGAGCTTTTCAAATAATTTGTTACGGATTTCCTGTTCCAGGAGGCGAGAGAAGCCAAGGATCAAGTAACGCCAGATAAAGCGGAAAACTGCAACGCCTAAAGCGAGTCCGGTGATACTGAGAGCATGGTTTATGAGTTGGTGCGGGGTGAAAAGGCCTGAGTTAAGACCGTCTATAGCCGATTTAATTACTCGCGGAACCAGAAGTTGTAGTAGGTCTACACCTAAAAGGGCGACCAGGCCAACAGTGATACGTACAGAATATTTTTTGAAATAAGGGCCAAGAAACTTTAATGAGTTGGTGTTTTGAATTTGCTTGAAGGTCACAACTGCTTTATGAAATTGAATGTTTAAAGGTCCATTCGCAAACTACAGCCAAAGTTTTTTTTGCCTTGGCGCATCACTGAAACTGATGATTTTTATTGCCGCGATGTTATCGAATTATTGATGTGTTAAACGATTACATTCTTACATCATTTAAAGGTTTAGTACCTTAAAATTTTTTCGAAGTTGGAGTTTAAACTCTGCTGTTGCTCGTTGTAATTCGATGTGAAGCGCACAAGGGAATAAAACTATGTGAAAAAAATCAGGGGGAGTAGGTAATACTTCAAATGATGATAAGGGAAAAATGGTTATTCCAGGTCAGCCGGTTAGTTGTCTTGGTTGCTAAGCGCCTTTTCAATGAGAAGTGCAAAATCTTTTTTCAGTAAAGGTTTACGAACAAACCATTTAATGCCTAAGGCTTTGGCATCATCACTACTGAACTCACTGGTAAAACCGGAACAAATGATAATAGGAATTTGAGGGTTAATCTTTAAGATCTCCCTGCTGAGCTGTTCTCCATTTAAGTGCGGCATTTTATAATCAGTTATTACCAGACTAAAGTGATGCGGAAGATCTTTGAACAGCTCCAAGGCCTCCAGGCTGTTAGAGTTTGATATTACCTGATAGCCGAGTTTTGTAAGAATTAACTCGTTAAGCTCTAAAACCATGGTGTCGTCGTCAACTAAAAGGATGCGATCATTTGTGCTTTGGTCTTCCATAACGATGGGCGCTCCCTGGATAATAATGAGGGCATGTGAAATTCGCCTAGCAATTTACACTTAAAACGTAAACGATCAGTAGACGGATTTCAGCCAGTAACTAATTAATAGGTGTAAAAATAAATTTAAAAAAAACATAGCATAAAACCTGTTAAGAGGTGGTACTGATTGAATACGTAGATAGTACTTACATTTTGTGAGTGGCAGGTGGCGGTTTAAAGCTGGGAAAGGTAGGATACCAGGTTGATTTTAGAAGAGGCAATTCCTAGTTTTTTGCGGATGTTTAGGCGGTGAGTTTCTACTGTTCGTTCCGAAAGATTCTGCATTACAGCAATTTCCTTGATTGAAAAACCTCCTTTAATCAAGTTGCACAGTTCAATCTCCTTAGGTGTCAGTCGATATTGTAAGCTTGTAAGTTTGATGCCTAATGAGGAGGTCAATTTGCTGAGATTCTGTTTAACAAGTTTAAGGTAGCTGCTGTCAAGCGAAGATGCTTTTTCAATAAGCCTGTCGATAATAGGCAGCAAGAGTTTATGGACATTGACATCTACCCGACTGTAAATATTCTGTTTTTCAATTTCAAGGTGGTTTAAAACCTCTGACAGGGCGATGGTCTTGTTGTGAAGTGTGTGGGATTTTTTATTGATGAGCAGCTCCAGTTTTTTGTTTGCCGCAACAAGTTGATCTGTGGCGATTGTATGCTTTGTGATATCTCTAAAGGAATAAAGACGAGCTTTTTGGGGTAGGTTGATACGTTTGACATTTACCAGAAACATAGTTTTCTGTTTGGCCTTGCCTGTAACGGTTACCTCAATGTTTGCTACTTCCTTTTGGGTATCAAGTTTTTTACTGTCAATCAATAAACTTCCTGTAAAGCTGGAAATATTTGTAAAAGGCAGAGCTGTATCAGGTTTATAGCTAAGAATTGTGCTGGCATTGGTGGATAAAAATAAAATGTTACCATGGTCATCTGTTATGACAATGAGATCGGTAAGGTTTTTCAGCGCCGCTTTATAAAATAAAATTTCATCCATTGAATGCTGTGATCCTTTTAATATTGTTTTGGAACAACTGTAATCAAAGGAGGTACTGAGGTCTATTTTTTTTATGATAAAATAAAAAATTATTGTAACCATTCACACGGCATCTTTGCATGGGCATCTAGCTGACCCAAAGGGGTGTTTTTCTTTGACAAGGGGCTGTAAAGAAGGTAAGAATGCCAACTTTTGAGCGGTATTTTTCTTCCATTTATAAGGTTATTTTATGAAGACTATCAATGTTGGTATACTCGGTTTTGGAACAGTCGGCAGCGGTACGGCAGAGGTTTTAGTGCAGCAGGCCAAAACACTTCAACAAAAGACGGATTTGTCGATCGCTATCAAGGCGGTGGCCGATATCAATATTGACCGTCTTCCCGAGGCCTTTAATGCTACAACGCTTACCAAAAATGTTGATGATATCTTTAATGATCAGTCGATAGATATTGTTGTTGAACTTATTGGTGGGTTGGAGCCGGCACGGACATTCATGCTAAAGGCAATTGAAGCTGGAAAGCATGTGGTTACTGCCAATAAGGCCTTATTGTCCATTCATGGTAAGGAGATTTTTGAGGCAGCAGCGCGTAAAGGTGTCGAAGTTGGTTTTGAGGCCTCGGTCGGTGGCGGTATTCCGGTAATCAAATCCCTGAAGGAAGGTTTGGTTGCCAATCAGATCAACTCGATCATGGGAATTATGAATGGAACGGCGAACTATATTTTGAGCCAGATGTCTGATTTTGGCCTGCCCTTTGATCAGGTCTTAGAAGATGCCAAACAGAAAGGCTATGCTGAGGCTGATCCTACTTATGATATCGAAGGTATTGATACTGCGCATAAGTTGGTCATCTTAATGATTATGGCTTATGGTATAAATATATCCCTTGACGATGTTACAACAGAGGGAATATCACAAATTAAACCTATCGATATAGAGTTTGCCAAACAGTTTGGTTGCCGGATTAAGCTCTTGGCAATTGCCAAAAATAATGGCGGCCATTACGAAGCAAGGGTTCACCCCACTATGGTACCGGATGACCACATGCTTGCCAGTGTAAATGGCGCCTATAACGCCATACATTTTAATGGAGATATGGTTGGCAATGTTTTGTTTTATGGCAAGGGCGCCGGAAAAATGCCGACAGGCAGCGCTGTCGCAGCTGATATTGTCGATATTTCCAGAAACATTGCTAATGGCTGTATCAACCGCGTGCCAAGCCTCTCGTATCTGCCACAAAATATTAAGGATTGTAAAATCACGCCGATGAATGAGATCTGCGGCTCTTATTACTTCCGGATTACCGCCTTAGATCAACCCGGAGTGCTCGCTCAGATTGCCGGAATCCTCGGTAAAAATAATATCAGTATTGAGTCTGTCATTCAGAAAAAACGCCATGATAGTAAGTTTGTGCCGATAGTAATTCGTACACATCGTGCCATGGAAAATGAAGTTGAAAAGGCACTTAGTGAGATTGATAGCCTTGAAATGTGTACCAGTCCAACTGTTAAAATCCGCATTCTTGAGTAAAGTCCGCTAATGGCAAATAAAAAGCACATCATACTTATTGGCGATGGTATGGGTGATTACCCGATTGCCGAGCTCGGGAATAAAACCCCACTGGAAGCTGCTTCTATCCCTGTGATGGACAGTCTGGCCGGGAAGGGTCTTTTGTATACTCTGCAAACGGTTCCTGATGGACTGCCCCCCGGCAGTGATGTTGCTAATCTTTCCTTGCTTGGCTATAGGCCAGAAAAATTTTATACCGGTCGTTCACCCCTTGAAGCGGCAAGTATGCGAGTGAGTCTTAAGCCTGACGAAACCGCGTTTCGCTGCAATCTTGTTACCCTTGATCGTTCAAATCCTGCCTCTATTCGAATGATCGACTACAGTGCTGGACATATCAGCACAGAGGAAGCTGCTGATTTGATTTCTGCTCTTTCAAGGCTAAATAACAGTTCTTTTCAGTTTCACCCAGGGATCAGTTATCGCCATCTGTTGGTTACAAGCATCGACTCAAGTTCTCTACACACTGTTCCCCCTCACGATTTTACTGATAAAGATGTCACTGGTCAATGGCAGAAATATCTTCAGCTAGAGGGGTTTTCTGAACTGGTGCAAAGGGCCACGGAAATATTGGAGAATCATCCGGTTAATCAAAAAAGGATTGCCGATAAAAAAAATCCTGCCAACGCTATATGGCTTTGGGGTGAGGGTAAATCTCCCCAGATGAAGTCAATGAAAGAATCGTATGGTGTGAGTGGGGCACTTATCTCGGCGGTGGATCTCTTGAAGGGCATTGGGGTCTACGCCGGTATGGAAGTAATTAATGTGGCTGGTGCTACTGGGTATCTTGATACTAACTATGCTGGGAAAGCCGCGGCTGCACTGGAGGCTGTCGACAGGCATGATCTGGTTATCGTACACGTTGAAGCTCCCGACGAGGCGGGGCACCAGGGATTACTTAAAGAAAAAATTAAGGCCATTGAAGATTTCGATAAGAAGATTGTCGGTCCTATTTATGAGGGCCTTTGCGGGAAGTACGATTTCTCTCTGGCAATTACCACGGATCACTATACTCCCCTGGCAACCAAAACCCACGCGGCTCACCCAGTGCCAATCATAATTTATGACTCTTTAGAGCAAAAGTACAGTGACGCTTCCTACTGCGAAAAATCTGCGGAAAAGAGTTGCCGCCTTCTGTCAAATGGAGAAGAGTTCTTCAATGTTTTATTGGGTAGGCAGTAGTGGTTGATAAAACAACCGCCGATGCCCTTGTGCACAGTTGCCAAACCCGCGTTTTGTACGGAGATACAGATTCTGGCGGTGTAGTTTATTATGGGAATTACCTCCGTTATTTTGAAAAAGGACGCACTGAGTTCATGCGAGCGCAGGGGATTAGTTATAAGTCTTTGGAGGAATCGGGTTTTATCATGCCAGTCGTTGAAAATTACACCCGCTATAAAGCTTCAGCCACCTATGATGATCTCATTGAGATACAAACTACACTGGCTGAGGTTAAGCAGGTGTCCTGTAAATTTATCTACCAGATTAGAAATGTTGAGACAAATCGTATTCTCGTGAAAGGCCATACTGTTAATGCAATTGTTGATAAGAGTGGCAGGCTTACTAAATTTCCAGATGAAATATATTCTAAGCTCATTGAGATAGCCAGGAAGCTTGACTGACAGGGTGACCGATCCAGTCCCGTGATCCCTTTTGTCCGGTTGAATTGACAGAGGAGTCAATCTAAGCTCTTGACACTATTAAAAAAACGGGTATAATCCTCGACTTGTGACGCGGGGTGGAGCAGTCCGGTAGCTCGTTGGGCTCATAACCCAAAGGTCAGAGGTTCGAATCCTCTCCCCGCTACCACTTAGATATATAAGGCTTTCAGGGGTTTCTCTGAAAGCCTTTTTTTATGCCTAAATTTTGCCTACCCAACACTATACCCAACACCCGGCACTGTTTTCAGTACCCAACGATAGCAGAGCAAAATGAGTGACCCTGCTTTAGGTAAGACTGATTAGAGATACCTTGACTTTTGTACAATTGAATCTTTACAGAAAATAGTGCAATATTTTCTGGCTCATCAAAAAAATCTGCTTCCAAAACATCTTGACCGCTGAAATTTTTTCATTTGTCAATCTCTGCCAGTCACATCTTAACCAGATCCTATTTGTCTGCTAGAAATCAAGGGGACTTTTTGCTTCTTTTATGGTCTGGCTTTTAATGGTGTGAGTATAAATCATGGTGGTTCTCACATCACTGTGGCCTAACAGTTCCTGGATCGTGCGGATATCATAATTTGCCTGTAACAAATGGCTGGCAAAGCTGTGACGGAAGGTGTGGGCGGAGGCGCGCTTGCAAAGCCTGGCCTTGTCAACCGCCTCCTTTATCGCCTTTTGCACATGGGTTTCGTGTAGATAAGACCGGCAGTATTCGCCAGTCCCTGGAACAAGGGTCAAGTTCATGGCCGGAAACAACCATTGCCAAATAAATTCCTTAGCCGCATTCGGATATTTTTTCCCCAGCGCATCCATCAGAAACACCCCAGCATATTTACGGTCCAGATCGCGTTGATGCAGATCTTTCAAAGAGTTTACCCGGGCTCGGAGGCCCATTATAATTGTTTCGGGGAGAGGTACTGTTCTGACCTTTTTCCCTTTGCCATGAACGGTTACAATTCCGGCATCAAAGTTCAAGCAGTGGATGCGCAGGTTCAAGCACTCAACCAACCGAAGTCCGCAGCCATATAGCAATTTCACGACCATATCATATGGAGGTACGAGATGAGCAAGAATCTCGTCAATTTCTTCACGGGACAACACGACCGGTATGTAAGGCTTGCGCTTGGCCCTGACCACTCCCTCGACCTTGCCGAACTCTTTGTGCAAGACATGGCGAAAAAAAAACAAAAGCGCATTAAACGCCTGATTCTGAGTCGACGCAGAAATATTTTTTTTAACCGCCAGAAAGGTCAAAAAGTCCTTAACATCAACAGGAGAGAGCAATTCTGGAGGTTTGCTCTTGGTAAAGGATTGGAATTTTCGCATCCAGAGCCGGTACGTTTTTAAGGTCTTCGGAGAATAATGCCGCAGCTTGATTTCATCCTCCAATCCGGCATATTCCTCTTTCCAGGAAGCGTTGGTTCGAGCACCTGGTTCGTTGATCTTGACGGAGACGGTTGGCGGAGGTGATGGTTGGGGATACGTTTTTCGCATGGTTGCGACACAATTGCTAGTGTTTGTCGGGCCTGTAGAAGCAGCAGAAGCAGATATTGGTACCTTGGCCATCTTTCCTGGCAGATCAGCTTTCGGTGGGGGCTGGTTATCGCTTAGAGGTTTAGTTGATCCAATAAGCTCATGATAAAGCGAGATCGCATGTGATGCTTGCTGTTGATTGGATTTAGTTTGTTTCTTTTCTTGTAATTTACCAAGGAAGCGAGAGAGGCTCTCTTTTTGGTCGGGTGTAAAATGATACTTCCGGCAGAAATCAAGGTAAAAGCGCAACCATTTTTCGTAAAACGCGTGCAAGCGATTTGGAACCTCCTTATTTTGTAAACATACTGTAAATTGCGACTGTAACGATGAAGGGATTGAGAGCATCGGATTATCCTCCTGCTGGATATTCTCCCAGACTGAATGATATACAGTAGGATAAATTGGCGACAAGTTTAGGCTTGTCAAGAATATTTAATTAAGAGTATGGTGATAATTCAATAGATTAGCAAGAAAAAGACTTGTGAAATACCCGGCTTGTTGTGGGGGGGGATGACGAGTTGAAAACGATGGCATGTTCTCGCAGTAAAGATATACAGAAACAGTAGAATCACTTGTTATGCTTCACAAAATACAAACTATCTTCAGTAAATTTTGGTTAATAAAATGTCAGAATCAATTTTAGATATTGTCGCTCAATACGCGTCACCAGGTACTTCCGTCAAATTGACATTGTTGACCCAAGAAAAAGTATTAGGCAGGATTGAGTCAATAAAAAGCACAGTAGTTGTTATTCAGCAAGCAAATGGGAACATTCGCCTGATAAAGTCTGAGAATCTTATTGATTTCGAAATAATTTCATCTGATTCCGAATCCAAGGGAAACTTTTCCTCTGAGGTTGAAAGTGTAGAATCTCAACAAGAAAATATTGCAAAAGAAACTACACAGCCCCAAACTGATATTTCAGTAGAAAAAACGACAAAAGAACAAATTATTAAACCAAACAATAATATCATTTTATTTAAAAGAGATATTATTCTTAAAGATATAGATCCTATCTTCGATATTGGAGATATTACCAATGGTGAAAAACAAGATTTAAATAAAATTAAAAATAAATATGACTATGCTATTAAAATTCATGAATTAGGTAGGATCAGACAAGCAATCCCAGAGCTCGAAGAAATTGCAGCGAATGCCAATAACCATGCAATACATCTTTTATGTGGCCAATTTGCAAAATTAATGGGTGATAGAAAAAAGGCTGAAAAATATTACCAA